>CAYZVB010000192.1:9853-10481 GCA_964481315.1 uncultured Granulosicoccaceae bacterium | reverse complement strand
GGCTTTGTTTTCATAACTGCCTTTTCTAAAACCGGTCCATCCCTCGTGGTAGGCAAGGTATTGCCGGTAGGCATCGTCGAGACTGATATTGGCAATACTTGCAGACTTATTCATATACCAGCCCATGAAATCCAGTGCATCGTCGAAGCTGGTGCGTCTTGCCAGCCGATTACCCGTTGAATCGATGTAGGCCTGCCAGGTGCCATCAACCGCCTGTGCATAGCCGAACGCCGAGCTGCGGCGCTTCCACGGAATAACACCCAGCAGATACTTTCTTGGCGGTTTGGCTTTACGGCGAAATTTACTTTCGTGATACATGATCGCCATTGGCACATGCAGTGGCACGTTCCATTTGTTCTGCACATCAAGCGCAGTCCGGTGCCAGTTTTTCTTTGCTCTGAAAATAGAGCACACATCGTCTACTGAGGTCAGCGGCAAAGAGGCACAGGCAGTGATAGACACCACAGCCAGAATCAGCCCGTGGACAATAGTGGTGCGGGAAAGGGAAGGAAGAAATTTCCTGCGTCGCTGCGCTGACAAGTCGTACGGGCTCCGAGCTTCGGGCGAGTACTGTAAATCGAAGCAGCGACAGTGCCAATTGCAGTTGGGAAATGGGAAGCAGGTGTGC
>CAYZVB010000192.1:0-9843 GCA_964481315.1 uncultured Granulosicoccaceae bacterium | reverse complement strand
GCGGCAGCACGGTACAGCGTTATAACTATGCGGTTTAGACGCTTACTTTGCGACCAGGCAGGTGGCGTTGTTTTCCCACCCGTAGCCGTCGCCGTCCGGGTCTGAATTAGCAGACGCGCATGCCGGGTAACGGCCGGAGGTTTTTACCACGACGCAGGATTTGTCGTTCTCCCAGCCCCAGCCGTCACCGTCAGGATCGGAACCTGTTGACTTACAGTGAGTGACCACGATGCAGGATTTTTCGTTTTCCCAGCCCCAGCCGTCGCCGTCAGGGTCGGAGTCGGAACTGGCGCAGTTTGGATGTTTGTCAGCTTTAGAGCCGGCAACGATACAGGATTTTTCATTCTCCCAACCGTAGCCGTCGCCGTCAGAGTCCATTCCTGCGTTGCTGCAGTAGGCCATGCCGTTGGAGGCCATGGTGCCGGCAGGTTTAGCAGCGGGCTGAGCAGCTGGCTGAGTTGCCTGCTGTGTTTGTTGCTGTGCTGCCGGTTTGGCAACCGCTACGCTGCGATCGGCAGCGCCGGCACCTCGTACCTGCAGAGGCACTTCGATAATATCGGTGCGAAGCTCTTTGCTGTCTTCCACACGCATTCTGTATATGTAGTTACCGGCCGGCAGTCGGTAAGCGTTGGTCGACCAGGTAGTTTTGGTGACGTTTTTCGCAAACTGATAGGGCAGTCGGGTCGGGTCTTTTACAAATTTTCCGTCCGGGGAAAAAAACAGTTGGGTATTGGCGTTTTGGATGGTGCCGTAAATCACACTGATGCCGTCGGCATCGCCAGTGACACCGCTGACCTGAACAGGCCCCTGAAAAATCAGGTTGCCGTTTTTGACGCCGTTGATCGCCACCTGGGGTGCTTCATTTGCGTGCGCAGTGGCGCTTGCAAAGATTGTTGCCGCGATAGCAGGCAGCACTAATTTGCACACCGATTTTTTGATAGTCATTAATGACTCCTTTTTAGTACATCTCGTGTTGGTAGATTCTGACCATGCAATGCGAAGCATTGCTGAGGTTAACAAGGTATCAAGATTCAATGGAAGATGACAGGTTAACAGCGTCAGCGATATGCGCATTTACACGGTTTCACCTTTCAGTGATCTCTGGCCTTTCAACACAAGATACAGATGCATACTGAACGCGTCCTTACCGCACATAAGTCACATTTTCTAACATGACCGGCAGCAAGTGTCCGGTCATGTCCAATACCGTGGGCACACGGAATGTTTTGTTACATCTGCTATCAGTGTGACGAAGTGAGTTAATTGCGGTTAACTTCAAACTTGTCCAGTGTGAATGATCCGCTGCCCCACCAAAGTTCGGTGCCAAGCTCAATAGCACCCATGCAGAAATCTTCAGACAGCACATCTATGCCCAGTGTTTCGGCATTTTGTGTTGTCCAGGTTTGCGTCCAGTCGACGAAGCGGTTCCAGTTAATGGTGCCACTGGTTGAAGGGGTTTGTGCAGTAAAGGCAATATAGTGTTTATTGCTGTCGGGCTTGATGTAAACATTCCATAGCTGGTTGTCTATGCTGACTCCGGTTAGTGCAAGTTTGCCGGGCGTTCTGATGGTCGGGTTGTTAACCCAGATCATCATTTCATAAGAGCGGTTGTCTACTTCATCGCAGGGGCCCGCAATGTTGCATGAGTCGTGGAAAAATGATTCCAGTGCCACGTTGCGCTCTGCGTTACCGGTTTCAGTGTAAGCATAGTTAACAGTAAACTCCGGCAGGTCTTTTACGGTTTCCGGTAAGCCGGTTTCTGCCTTGGTGCCAGACACATGTGTGCCAAGCTTGCTGCCATACAATACCTCGGGGTAGGCTTTTACTTCTATTTCGCCACCGTCGTAGCGACCCAGCCAGTCGTATGTCCAGGTTGGTTTTACCACACCGTTGATATCTTCACTGACACTGATTTTTTGTGACCAGCCACTGCTGTTCATTGTTCGTGAATTCCACGAGTTGTTTAGCACTACAAAATTATCGTAGGCAACTGAAGCCCATGCCTCACATGAGCCTTCATTAGATAAAATCGGTTGTATATCGGGTGAAAACGGTGTGGTGATAGATAAGCGGTTGGATAATTCGGCGTTGTTGCCATTGACTATCGGTTCGACCACCCAACTAAGGTTGTTATCAAAGTACGCAAGCTTTGGTGTATGCGAGCAGGTGCCGGTACCGGTCTGACATCCGGCTTTTAACGCATCGACTTCACTGGTGTAACCGTTGCCACCCGCATCGCTAACCACAATTCGGTAAGCGTCGGCATTGGTTGCAGTCCAGGTAAACGTCGGTGTGCCTGTATTAACTGCGCCACTTGGAGAGAGTGCTGTTACCCGTTGGTTTGTTGTTGCCCGGCAGGTCTGGTTATTTTCCCAGCCGTCACCATCCGGGTCAGACAACGGATTGATGCAATCCGGATACGTCGGGCGGGTGTTTTCAACCAGGCATGTGCTGTTGTTTTCCCACCCATAGCCGTCACCGTCCGGGTCTGAGCTGGTAGTCTGGCATGCAGGGTAAGGGCTTGGCTTTTGTGTAACGATGCATGTTTGATTGTTTTCCCAGCCGAAGCCATCACCGTCCGGGTCGGATGAGTCACTGATGCATTCCGGTTTTTGATTAGGCGTGACGGTTGAAACAATACAGGATGCGTTGTTTTCCCAGCCGTATCCGTCACCGTCAGAATCGGAGTCGCTGAGCGTGCAAACGGGTAGTGCGGCTGCCGATGTTGACACTATTGCGCTGCAAAGTGCGACAGACACTCCGGCTATTGATTTTCTTTTCATGACTTAACACTCTGAACTACGGGAGTGGTAAAGCTTATTAGTCATGACAAATAAAATCAATTCAAAGATGCACGGTGCCTGTGAATTTATGTGACTGAAACGAAAACGCCCGGGGCATTGGCACGGGGCGTGAGGGTAGAGCGCTGAAACCTATGCGGTTTCTTATGTCTTGTTGGTATTACCTGCTTTGGGTGATAGTCCAGTCGAGAAAATCGAGATTGCCTTCGCCCCAGAAGATTTCGGTACCGACAATAATATTACCCATGCACCAGTTGTCCTGAATTTGTACCGAGTTGGTTCTGGCACCGTACAGTGACTGCACACGATGAGCGTTCTGTCGTGCCCAGTCGAGGTAAGTGTTCCAGTTGATGGTTCCGGTCTGCTGCGGGTTTTGAGCAACAAACGCAATGTACTTACGGTCGTTGTTCTTGGTGTATACCTTGTACGGTTGTCCATCGAGCGTTACATCGGTCACGTAGTCGCTTGGACCCGCAGGCAGTCTTTCAGCACCGGCGTTTAACCAGACCATGACTTCATAAGTGTGGTTTGATCCGCCATCGCGCTTGACGATTCCTTCGCTGCAGGCGCCATTCGCATCAGGTGTATAAAAGAACGACTCTACAGAAACATTTCTTTCGCCCTGAATAATGGTGCCATTCGGGTAACGGCTGTTTGCAGAAGCTGATACTGCTCGTGCCGGACCGTACTCCGGCCAGTTCATGGAGTAGTCGATAGAGATGTTCGGCAGGTTGGTGATGCTTTCCGGCAGACCGCTAACGCTTTTCGGGATGCCGCGATATTCGTCTTTAACGCCATAGATAAGCTCGGGGTAAGAGCGTACCTGATAGTCACCGGGACCGCGGCCGGAACCCCAGTCGTAACTGACACCGGCTTTTGCGCCGTTCTTGTTGGTGTAGATGCACTGGCTCCAGTCGTAATCATCTGACGCCCATGCAGCCCAGGTGTTGGTGTGCAGAATAAAGTCACCGACATTAAACCAGGCGAACCAGTCATCACCGGGTTGCGTGCATATCTCCTGGCTGCCGGTGCTGTTCAGCGAGGAGGTGCGGATTACTGTGCCACCGGCATTCGATGAGCTGAAGTTGCCGCTGTTGTTGGTTGGGAAGTTACCGCTGTTGCCGGCCTGACCCAGGTCTGACGAGCCGCTGGCTGCGTTGTTCTGACCCATGTCCGACGACCCGCTGCCAGCATTACTGCTAACACCGATAGTTGCCGATGCGGCAGTGATTTGGCAAGTGTCGTTGTTTTCCCAGCCAAATCCGTCACCGTCAGGGTCGCTGGCGGTGAATGCGCATGCAGGGTATGCACCGGTAGCCGATGAAGCGCCTGAATTTGAACTCGCGCCAACCTGGCAAGTGTTATTGTTTTCCCAGCCAAAGCCGTCACCGTCCGGATCGCTGCTTGTTGACTGGCAGGCCGGCCATGCGGAGCCGGTGCCTGATGCGCTGCTGCTAACGCTGCCTGTGGCAACGACGCAGGAAGTATTGTTTTCCCAGCCAAAACCGTCGCCGTCTGAGTCGCTTGCAGCAGAGTTGCAGGTTGGCAGTGCAGCTAGTGCGTGCGGGCTGGCTATAAGTGTGCAGAGTGCAAGCAAGGCAGTGCCTGCGGTGCATTTAATTGGGTTCAAGTTGATACCTCTGAAAATCTTGGGTGAGTAAGACGTGCGAATGCGTCGCTGGAAAGATTTGCGTGACCATTCGTGAGCGGAAATTCTGCTGTGCGCAGCTTGCATTAATAGCGCAAAGAAATGTAGGTGCTTTTGTGCCACTTATTGCACAAAAGCACTACTAAGGCAGGGAGTTGATGGTTACAAGAAAGCAAGTTGTCTGGGATTTTTGCAAATCCGAAACGAAGTGTTACATGCTTTTTACTTTTCGCTGACTTCGCGGTTTTTTAGCTGTTCAGATACTTTGCATGAAACGCGATGTGCTCGCCGATAAATGATGCGATGAAGTAGTAGCTGTGATCGTACTCGGGCTGCATACGAATGGTTGAGTCAATGCCCTGCTGGTCACAAACTTTGATCAGTTCCGGTGTGTTTAACTGATCTGCGAGAAAGTTATCAGCTTCGCCCTGATCAACCAGCAACGGCGGACAGCTGTTGCCATCGCGCAATAGTTCACAGGCATCCCATTGCCGCCATGTGCTTTTGTCCGAACCGATGTAAGCCCCGAGACATCCTTCTCCCCAACCACAATTCACCGGGTTGCAGATCGGCGAGAATGCCGAAACAGAACGGTAGCTGCCTTTTTCTTTGATTGCGCAAATCAGTGCGCCGTGACCACCCATTGAGTGTCCGGTGATGGACTTTGCATCGCGTTTAACCGGCTGGGTAGACTCGATCAGCGCCGGAAGTTCACCGGTCACATAATCGTACATTTGATAGTGGGCAGCCCAGGGTTGTTCGGTGGCGTTGACGTAGAAGCCGGCACCTTTACCAAGGTCGTATTTATCGGGTTCATCGGCAACGTTGTCGCCGCGCGGGCTGGTGTCCGGCATGACCAGCGCAATACCGTGTTCCGCAGCATAGCGCTGTGCGCCGGCTTTGCTGCGCACATTGTCGTCGGTGCACGTTAGTCCCGATAAATAGTACAGCACAGGTACGTCGCCGTTTTCTGCCTGTGGTGGTAGAAAAACCGAAAAGGTCATCTCACAGTTGCAGGCTGTTGACTGATGACTGTAACGCTTAAGCCAGCCACCGGAGTCTTTTATTTGTTCTGTGTTTTCCATGTTCTCTCTGCTTGCATGGCTTGTTTTAAGTGTTACTCAGTACCGTTTATGACAGAAGTTACCCAGTCCGGCGCAATGGCTTCAGGTTCGGTGACTTCCATGGCATCTATTTTTAACGGCTCTGCCATCCGTGTGGCACCGAGGTCGGCCAGCGCCGCGTCGATAGATAAGCCGCCGCCGCAGAAGGTTTCGTAGGAACTGTCACCCAGAGCCACCACCGCATATTTCAAATGAATAATTTTCGGGTAGTCGTTTAGCAGGCCATGATAGAGCGGTGTTAGCTCTTCGGGCAAATCACCGTTGCCGGTTGAAGAGGTACAAACGATCAGCCATTCCTGACTTTCGTCGGTTAACGCTTCTATGTCAGGTTCTTCCGGTCGGGTAACGGTGTGACCGGCTTCATCGAGTGTGGATTCGATTTCATCGGCGGTGAGTGTGGCTGCACCAAACACCGAACCACTGATTAATAACACATTGGCCATAGGCTGCGACCTGATTAACAAGTGCCGCAGAGTGTAACAGGTTCTGCCGCGCAGACTGCCTGTGGCGTATTTGTTTTGGACTATGACTAGGGTATTGTCGCCAGAATTTTATCCAGCGCGCGGCCGGGAAGCAGTCTTTTAGCAATTGAGAATGCGATAGTCGGTGTGGTTACACGGTAGCGGATTTTCGGCTTCGGGCTTTGCAGTGCGTGCAGAAGTTTATCGACCACAACATCCGGTTCGAGCGTGAAGCGGTTGGTGCTGGATTGCTTTCCAAGGCGTTCCAGTGTGGTGCGGTAATGTTCGGCGTGAACACTGTTGACGATATCGATATTCTTTTTAAAGTGCACCAGGCCATTATCTCTGAAGCGGGTGCGGATTGGCCCCGGTTGTATAATCGACAGGTGTATGTTGCTGCCCTGTAGTTCAAGTCGCAGTGTGTCCGATAAACCCTCAATCGCGAACTTCGCAGCGTTATAGGCACCGCGGTGTGGCATTGCTGCAAACCCCAGTACCGAACTGTTCTGAATAATGCGTCCCTCGCCCTGTTGACGCATAACAGGAATAACGCGTCGGGTCAGTTCGTGCCAGCCGAAAAACAACGTTTCAAATTGTTGGCGCAACACGTCGGTTGGCAGGTCTTCGACGGCGCCGGCTTGTCCGTAGCCGCCATTGTTGAACAAACCGTAAAGTTTACCGTCAGACCTTTCTAACACCTCGGCGACGGCTGTCTCTATACTACTGTGGCTGTCCAGGTCCAGTGTTACAGCATGTAGACCAAGCGACTGAAGGCGACTGACATCTGCGGGTTTTCTGGCTGTGGCGTATACCTGATATCCGCGTTCCTGCAGAGTGACCGCCGCCTGGTAACCAATGCCACTTGAGCATCCTGTGATCAGTACCGCCTGTGCGGTCTTTGGTGCGGAGTCTGGCATTGGCTTGTACCGGGTGTTGTGGCGGGCTGCGATAGCACCTTGCAATTTTAACGAGTCATTACCATATTTACTGGTCTTGACGGCAACGCATTAACCAAAGAATACCCCTAACTCTTGCCCATGAGCGCTTACGAAACATTCAACCGGGTACGGCTCCAGTTAAGAGAGTCAATTATCGGTCAGGAAAAACTGGTAGACCGACTGTTAATCGCATTACTGTCCGACGGACATCTGCTGGTCGAGGGTGCCCCCGGACTCGCTAAAACCCGTGCCGTCAAAGACCTCGCCAGTCACGTCGAGGGCAGTTACCAGCGTATCCAGTTTACTCCTGATCTGCTGCCTGCCGATGTCACCGGCACCGAAATCTATGTGCCGGCCAGCGGTGAGTTCCGCTTTCAGCCCGGGCCGCTGTTCGGTCAGATTATTCTCGCCGATGAGATTAACCGGGCGCCGGCGAAGGTGCAGTCGGCACTGCTTGAGGCGATGGCGGAACGACAGGTCTCGGTGGGTCAAAAAACCTATCCGTTGTCAGATCTTTTTCTGGTGATGGCGACGCAGAATCCGATCGAGCAGGAAGGGACTTACAGCTTGCCGGAAGCACAGCTCGACCGGTTTTTAATGCATGTTGTGGTCGACTACCCAAGTGCTGAGAAAGAAATTGAAATCCTGCGGCTGGTGCGTGCCGAACAGTCGCAGGCACTGAAGTCTGAGCCGCCGGCCGAGGTGGCTGTGCAACTGCAGATGGAAACTATTGCTCAGGCGCGTAACGCGGTGTCGGATGTGTATTTGTCAGAGCCGGTTGAAGAATATCTGGTACGGCTGATTAACCACACGCGCAAGTCGCCCGGTGGCGGTGATGTGCTGGATGACTGGCTCGCCTACGGGGCTTCGCCACGAGGCACTATTGCGCTCGATATTTGTGCACGCGCCAATGCCTGGCTGCAGGGACGCGACTACGTGACGCCGGCAGATATCCAGTCAATCGCACACGATGTGCTGCGTCACCGATTGCTGCTGAGCTACGAAGCTGAAGCGGAGGGGGTCACCAGCGATATCGTGGTGGATAAATTACTTGCGCAAGTGGCGGTGCCGTAAGTTCCGAGTGCTCTATGTTATCTGCAGAACACTTAACCGCTTCCCGCCAGCGCGTGATCGATGATCCAACACGGGTCACGTTGCCGAAACTTGTGCGATTGAAAGCAACTGTCCGTGCTGTTAAACGTCCGTCGGGCGGTCGAGTGCAGGCGTCGTTAAGTGGCGGCAATGCGTCCAGAGCACTTGGTCGTGGACTCGACTTTTCAGAAGTCAGAGAGTATCAGGCCGGTGATGATGTTCGTACCATTGACTGGAAGGTGACTGCGCGCAGCGGCAAGCCCCACACCAAGGTGTACCAGGAAGAACGTGAGCGACCGTTTCTAATCGCGATTGATCTGCGTTCACCCATGTACTTTGCTACCCGTGTTGCTTACAAATCAGTTATCGCTGCCAGACTGGCGGCAATGCTTGCGTGGGCGGCGTCAGCGCAACGGGACAGAGTTGGCGGGCTGGTGTTCAGTGACGAAGGTATAAAAGAGGTTAAGCCTGCGGCAGGTTCACGGGGTGTTACGCGTCTGCTGAACGAAATTGTTAAAACGCAAAACAAGGCACTTAACAGCAAGACATCAGGTCACGTATTAAATAAAACACAGTGGCGTTTTGACGAAATCTATAAACACCTGCGTCGCAGTGCGCACACCGGCAGCTCCATTGTGTTGCTGAGCGACTTTGCATACCGTACGGCAAACGACGATAAAGCTGCCAGTCAAATGGTGTCGCACAACCATGTTGTTGTCTGCCGGATATTCGATGTACTTGAAAAACAACTGCCACCGCCGGCCACTTATGCCATTACTGACGGGGCGCAACGCGGCACGATCAACACGGCCTCTGCAAAAGTGCGTGAGGCCTATCAATTATCTTTTGAGCAGCAGTGCAGGGCGACCAAAAAATTATTTTCCACACCGGGCAGTCATTATCTGGAGTGTGCGACCAGTGACTCACCGGTTGCAGTGGCCTCGCAAATACTTAAACGTTTGCCGGGTAGCTTGTGATGCGGCGTCACGTGCTCAGTTGGTCACTCCGCACAGCACTGCTGTTGCCGGCCATTGGCCTGGTAACATCGGCAACAGCGCAGCAGCCGGATGCAACTCAAAAAAGCCCGCAGGAATTACTGGACAGTCTTAGAGACGTGCATCTGCCTGCACCGCCATCGCTTTGGCCACTTGCACCCGGGTGGTGGGTGCTTGGGTTACTCAATGTGCTTGCGGTGGTTTACTTATGTTACAAAATATTTTTCCGTAAACCTGTGGTTAATGAAGCGGGCTCCGTTCAATCCGGCTGGCGGGTCAGTGCGCTGGCCGAGCATCGACGTATAAACGATTTATTAAGCAATGGTGCACCGGCCAGTCAGGTGGTGGCTGAAGTCTCTGTATTGCTGCGTCGTGTCGCACTCGCACGCCGGCCGCATGAGCCGGTTGCTTCAATGCAAAGCACTCAATGGCTGGCGTTGCTCGATGAATTGAGTCACACCGATCAATACAGTCACGGCGTCGGCTGTGTGCTGTTAGAACATCCTTACAAAAAACACAGCGAACTCAACACGCAGCAGTTGTCAGAACTGTTGGCGCTCGTCAGGAAAACTATCTCGACTGCGGATAATTGGGTGGCTGATGTTTAGCTTCGCATGGTGGTGGGCTATTGTAGTGTTGCCGTTGCCGTTACTGGTGCGCTGGCTGTTACCTGCTGCTGCCACGCGTCAGCAGGCGGCGCTGGCAATACCGTTTTACGATGCGATGCAAAGTGTACTGGCAGAGGCCAAAGGAAGGTACGGCAGCGTGTGGTCATTGACGTTGG
>CAYZVB010000191.1:4349-10488 GCA_964481315.1 uncultured Granulosicoccaceae bacterium | reverse complement strand
GACCTGGACCATGCTGATCGTATACGGTGTCTGGCATACACTGCCATTTAGTTTTATTACCTTTTATGCGGGGCTGCAAACCGTTCCAACCGACACCATAGAGGCCGCAAAAGTCGATGGCGCCAGTAGATGGCAACGTCTGATTTATGTTGTTGTGCCCCACCTGATTCCGCTGGTTTCTTTTGTGACACTGATGCTGTTGATGGATAACTTCCGTGTGTTTGAACCGATTGTGAGCTTTTCCGCCGAGGCGCATGCCACCTCTCTCAGCTGGATTATCTTTAACGATCTGCGCGAAAGCGGCAACCCGCTCTACGGTTCTGCGGGGGCAACATCGATTTTAACGATTATCGGAGTCGTGATTCTTTTAATGCCTGTGTTGATTCGTACCTGGCGCGACTTCAATCGCAAGGGTCACTAAGGTAAACATTATGAGCACAGAGACACCGTCGCGATTAACACCATGGTCAGTTATTTCCTTTGCACTGGTCGCACTGTGGCTGCTTATTGCTGCTTTTCCGTTCGTCTGGACCTTCTGGGGAAGCTTTAAAGTACAGGCAGACTTCCTCTCAAAAGCCGACTGGATGAATGCAATCACCGGGGTTAACACCGTCGCACAGACTGGCGATGCATTTACCGGCGATGGTTATCACGGTGCCTGGGTATTGGAGGGGTTCTGGGAAAACGCCATCAATACCGGCATTGTTGTTTTTTCTGTGGTGGTAATCTCACTGACGATCGGCACGCTGGGTGGCTACGCATTGGCGCGATCGGGCTTTCGCTATGCGTTTTGGATATTAATGGCAGCATTGGTTTTTCGCGCCATGCCGCATATCACACTGGTATCGGGTTATATGCTGCCGTTTTTTGAGTGGAACATCTGGGGGTTGTTACCAACCACTATTGTTGTACTGGTGGCCATCAACCAGCCATTTACGCTTTGGATGCTGCATTCATTCTTTCTAAACATTCCGAAGGATCTGGACGAGAGTGCCATGGTAGACGGCTGCACCCGCTTTCAGGCATTCAGACGGGTAATAGTGCCAGTCATGTGGCCGGGAGTTATTACCACCGGTTTGTTCAGCTTTCTATTGGCGTATAACGACTTCACTGTTACCGCGATGCTGTTAAGTGAAGAGAACGAGACCATCATCCCCGCGATTAATAGCTTCATGGGCACCACACAAATCGAAGGCAAAATTATGTATGCGGTGGCAGCCGTGGTTTCTGCAACGGCACCTTTGTTTATACTGATTCTGTTTTTCCAGAGGCAGATTGTATCCGGACTGACAGCCGGTGCCGTCAAAGGATAGCACCTGTAAATCAAGACGACGCAGGCAATAAAAACTCAAACGATGAATGAATTAACCACAGACACACATACCGGCAATAAAGCGCTGATCACCCCCCTTCGTACAGCTATGTACAACTTTGACGAAGCCGATGTACGCACGGCACTGGAAAATCTGATCAGTGCGGATGCCAGTATTCATATGGCACATCCGCTTGGCGATATGACCGGACCCGACGAGCTTTATAACAACGCCTACGCACCATTATTCAAGGCTATTCCCGACCTTGAGAGACGCGATTACATTGTGATGGGTGGCACTACCGAACACGGCGATGACTGGCTTGGTTGCGGTGGATTTTATACCGGCACCTTTATCGCACCGTGGCTGGACATTCCCCCCACCGGACACATGGTGCACATGCGGTTTCACGAGTTCTATCGCATGGTTGAAGGCAAGGTAGTTGAAATCCAGACGCTGTGGGATATACCCGAGGTAATGATGCAGGCCAACGCATGGCCGATGGCACCCAGCCTGGGCCGTGAGTGGCATGTACCCGGTCCGGCTACCAACGACGGTATTGTACCCGGGCCGTACAACACCGACCGTTCATCACATGCCTGCTCGCACGTTGTTGACATGCTCGAACACATGAAAAAACACCCGTCACAGGGCGGACCCGAAGTCATGGAGATGACCCGCTTTTGGCATCCGCGAATGAGCTGGTACGGACCGTCGGGCATTGGCACCGGTCGCGGTATTGCCGGCTTTCGCAACTGGCATCAGATCCCGTTTTTAAACGCCATGCCCGACCGCGGACAGGAACGTCACAAGATTACCTACCACTTTTTCGGTGATGACAATTATGTGGCCGTGACCGGCTGGCCGAATATGATACAAACCGTCACCCACGACGGCTGGATGGGCATTGCACCCGCCGGTAAAAAGATCACTATGCGCTCACTGGATTTCTGGCGCATTGAAAACGGTTTGATTCGCGAGAACTGGGTGATGGTAGATCTGCTTGATGCATGGCGACAGATGGGCGTTGATGTCTTTGCCCGACTGCGCGAGTTCAACAAAGCACGGGTTGCAGGCAGTGTTAATTTCCCAGTGGGTGATGTGTGACTTTAGCGTTTTACTAAAGTCAACACAGCAATGAAATTACCAAACGCAGACTAATGACTAAAACAGCAGTCACTTCAACAGATGTTGCCAAGCGCGCCGGCGTCAGTCGCTCAGCCGTTAGCCGGGTGTTTACACCGGGTGCATCCGCTTCCAGCGCCACTATACAAAAGGTCCGTAAAGCCGCCACAGAGCTCGGCTATAGACCCAACGTGCTGGCCCGCGCAATGAAGTCCGGCAAGAGCCGGATAATCGGTTTGGTCGTGGCGTACCTCGAAAACCAGTTCTACCCGGATGCGATGGAAAAACTGTCCAATGCGCTTCAGGACAAGGGCTATCATGTGCTGGTATTCATGGCATCGCAACGCGCCGGTAACATCGACACGGTCGTTGATGAGCTGCTCGACTACCAGGTAGATGGCATCATTGCCGCGTCTGTCGCGATGTCTTCAGACCTTGCCGACCGATGCACGGCAGCAGGTGTGCCTATCGTATTGTTTAATCGCAGCCAGGATGAACTGGCCGATGCATCGGTTGTTACCAGTGACAATCTTGCCGGTGGCAGTAAAGTGGCCGAGTTTCTACTGGCGGGTAATCATGAACGCATCGCCTATATCGCGGGTTGGGAAGGCGCATCAACACAACGCGACCGCGAAGCCGGGTTTATTGGGGCACTGAATGCAGCGGGCAAAACATTGTACGCGCGTGAAGTTGGTAACTTTCGTATGGACGAAGCACGCGCTGCCGCGTTGCGTATGTTTGCCACCAGTAAACCAATGCCGGATGCCGTATTTGTTGCCAATGATCACATGGCCCTGGAAGTGATGGATACGCTTCGAATAGAGCTTGGCCTTCAGGTACCGAACGATGTATCTGTCGTTGGTTATGACGATGTACCGGCAGCGGCATGGCGATCATACAACCTCACCACCGTGCGTCAGCCTGCCAATCAAATGGTCACCGCGACTGTTGATACCCTGCTTGCCAAGATCGATAACCGGAACATACCGCCTGCAAAAGTCGAGATAGACGGACCATTGATGCTGCGTGAGTCTGCACGTATACCGGACGGATGGCACAATGAAAGGGTTTGATCCGAAATTCGTCGACTTTCCCGATTACATCATCGGTATCACACGCGAGATCTGGGAAGATCGCGGTATCGCCAAACTCAACGACTACTACGCACCAGAAATTATTGTGCGCTCACCGGCATCTGTTGTGGTGGGCAATAAGGATGTAATCGCCGCAACCATGGCGACACTTCACGAATTTCCAGACAGAGCGCTGTATGGAGAAGAAGTGATCTGGTGTGGTTCTCCGGAGCAGGGCATGTTGTCTTCACACCGGTTGTTATCCACCGCCACACATTCACGCGCAGGTGTGTACGGCGAACCGACTGGCAAGCGGTTACAATACCGGATCATTGCTGATTGCCATGCGATCAACAATCAGATCAACGACGAATGGTTGATTCGCGATCAGGGAGCAATTGTCAGACAACTCGGTATCGATCCAAAAGCCTATGCACGAGATCTGATTGCGCGTGAAGGCGGCCCTCAAGAATGTGTCGCCCCGTACACACCCGCTAACGATGTTAAAGGCCCCTATCAGGGCACCGGCAATAACAATGAATGGTGCCAGAGATACGCGGAGATTCTGACTCGATTAATGAGCGCCGACTTCGCGGCGATTCCACAAACCTATGACCGGGCCGCAACACTCTGCTATGCCGGTGGCGTTGAGACACTATCATACGAAGGCGCAAATCAATTCTGGATGGGCTTACGATCATCCTTTCCCGACGCTGACTTCCGTATTCATCATGCTATCGGTCGCGATGACCCTGTCCTGCCGCCGCGCGCCGCACTGCGCTGGAGTCTGCATGGTACGCACGATGGGTGGGGGAGCTTCGGACAACCAACCGGCGCCGAGGTATTTATCCTCGGTGTCTGTCATGCCGAGTTTGGCGCTGTCGTGAGCGGGAAACCCCTGTTGCGACGCGAGTGGGCACTCTATGATGAAACAGCGATCTGGAAACAGATCCTGCTACAGACCGGTGATTTGTAAGCAATGTACCAGTCTGTTATGACTCACCATCTGTTTACAAACCGGCTTATACAACTCAGGTTAGGTTGCTTATGGCTAATATAGAGATAGTCAATATCGAAACGCTTTGGTCCGATAACAACAACGCGATTCAGCAAACAGATGCGGCGATCTGGCAGGCTTTGCAAGCTACCGGTGCGCTCGGCATCAGTCACTATCCGGGCTTTGAAGCGGTAGATCGGTGGGCACAAATTGGATCTGCCATTCATGATGCACCGCACGAATTAAAGAAGGCTTTAACCATCGCGGTGTATGAGCCATCGAACACTAACTACTATCGCGGTTACCATCCTATCGCTCCGGGCAGTTCTTTCAAGGTAAATCTGTATGACGTCGGTCCGGCAGAACCGGCAGGCGGGCCTGAACTCCCGGGCATTCAATACATGACTGAACCTACCCCCTGGCCCGATGATTCGCTTCTGCCAGACTGGAAGAGCGCAGTGACCGACTGCTACCGTCATCTGAACTCGGTATCGCAAAAGATTATGCTTTCTATTGCCCGCTCAGCCGGTCTTAAGGAAAGCAGTATCATTGATCGTTTTGCCGGCGAACACTCTACGTTACGCTTTCTCGACTACCCGGATATCAACCACGATGATACCGACGGCATCGCCGCGCATCGCCATGTCGATGCATCAGCGCTGTCGCTTCTCTGGCAACGCGAACCGGGACTGCAGGCCGAAGGATCGGACGGTGTTTTTTATGATGTGCCCATGATCAGCAACTGTATTTCTGTGCATGTGGGCACGGTGATGGAAGAGCTTACCTCAGGCAAAATACGTGCAACACCCCACCGCGTTATGGGTAACGGTGCGGCACGGCGATCGATGGGGTTCTTTCTGGAGCCGGCATTGTCAGCGCCGATAACCCCCGCTGGATCTTCTGGCAACGAGGATGCTGCTCACATAGAAAACACCTATGCCTGGTTGTTGCTCAAAACCCACCACGGTCGGGAGAAGTATGCTGATCTGATTCCTGACCCGACAAAGGCTGTTGAAGCTATGCGTGAAGGCACAGACATCACCGCAGAAAGCTGAAAGCAATGGCAACTTGTGTACTGGTACATGGCGCCTGGCACGGCGGGTGGTGCTGGGCAGAAACAGAAGATCACCTGCGTGCTCTTGGTCACAATACCCATGCGGTAACACTAACCGGGTTGGGTGAACGCTCTCATATCCACACCAGCAATATAGACGCAGACTTTCACGTACGGGATGTACTTAACGTGATCGAGTGGCGGGAGCTAAGTGATATTATTCTGATCGGTCACTCCTATGGCGGCATGGTTATTACCGGTGTTGCATCCCTGGTACCCGACAATATAGGTGCACTGATATATGTCGACGCCATGGTGCCGGAACAAAGCGGTATCTCTCTGTTTGCCAACGCCAATCCCGAACGCATGGCAAAGTTTCAGGCGCAGATCGATGCGGGTGCTACCACACTCGAACCGGATTTCTTTGACGCATGGACCGATGACCCAGACAAGAAAGCCTGGCTCAGGAAAAAGTGTACGCCGCATCCTGTGGCTTGCTTTGAACGTGGCGTCACATTAACCGGACGCGAACGGGAAGTTAAGCGCAAGCACTACATTATCGCTGCGCGCAACAAAC
>CAYZVB010000191.1:0-4339 GCA_964481315.1 uncultured Granulosicoccaceae bacterium | reverse complement strand
CCTTTTGGTCTGAATATGAGAAAGTCGGCGGCCGCCACGACTGGACCACCTCATCTATAGACACCCTGCACGATGTGATGGTGGAAGCCCCGGAGAAACTCGCACACGAGATTGACCGCGTCGTAAACGATGTAACGCGTTAAAGACCAGATGTCGTAGCCAAACGCGTTGAAACAGGAGTGTTACGACAGACTTTTAGACGTAATTTCTGCTGCGAAAATCTTTGGTTGTCACGTTCGTATCACTTAGTTAGAGCATTCGGGAAGCACAATTATTCGCGCATATTCCTAACGTTGCCTTGCGCGCGCATGCCGCTCAACGAGCAGCAATTCATCACGCAATACCACGCGGTAACCCGACGACGTTGCTACATAACTAAACGACAAGCTACCACAGAACAAACCATCTGCAATGCGAAACAGATTTCGAGGTACACTACCTACAATAGTAATACCGTTAGTCGATACACTGACAACGCGAAAGTTAATAATAACTACCTGGCAGCCACGTCTGAACACAACCCGTAAAAACTATGATGTTGTTATTGTCGGAGCCGGCATTGCAGGCATCGCTGCAACACACGCGTTGGCTGAAGCCGGAGCCGGTCGCATTGCACTGATCGACCATGGGCCGCCACTTGGTCTGACCAGCGATAAGTCCACCGAGTGTTATCGATCTTTCTGGCCGGGCCCGGACAGCGCAATGGCAGAGTTTATCTCTGACAGCATCGGCCTGCTGCACAGCCACGCAGTAGCGACACAAAACCAAATTCAGCTGCACCAGCGCGGCTATCTTTTTGCCACAGCACAACAGACGGAACTGGAAGCGTTGCAGCAACAGGCAGAAACACACGCGCTCTACGGCGGCGGGGAACTGCGTCATCACGTGCCCGGTTTAGCGAAGGCCGGTTATCGCGAATCTCCGATTGACGGATTCGATACCGGGCTGGACGGCACTGATCTAATCACTGACACGCAACTTATCCAACGTCACTTCCCCTACCTGACGCACGATACCCGCGGTGTTTTACACGTGCGTAACTGTGGCGTGCTCAGTGCGCATGAACTGGGTATGTATTTGTTCGAAGCTGCACGCGCAAATGGCGTGGACTTTATAGCGGCCAAATTCTGCGACTGTGACACCAGCTCGGGACACGTTTCTTCTGTCACGGTGGACACCGGTGAAACCTTTCAGGAACTCCAAACCCAGGCACTGGTACTGGCCACCGGCCCGCATCTGAAGGCAACTGCCACACTCGCCGGCAATGAACTTCCGGTGATGGTTGAACGACACGTAAAGATCAGTCTGGCCGACACGGAAGGTGTTATTCCACGGGATGCTCCGTTAACTATCTGGAATGATCCAACCGAACTTCAATGGAGCGAAGAAGATCTCAAGCTGCTTGCTTCATCGCCCGAAACAAAATACCTCTGCGACACCTTTCCGGCCGGTGTGCACGGGCGGCCGGTTGGTGCCGGCAATCAGGTATTTATCTACTGGACGTACGACTGTCCGGTGTCTGAACACCCGGAATTTCCCATTGTGGCCGATGACTATTACCCGGAAATTCTGCTGCGCGGCATGACCCGAATGATACCCGGGTTAAGCACCTATCTTGACCCGATGCCACGGCCTTATGTCGACGGAGGCTACTACACCAAAGTGGCTGACAACAGACCCCTGATCGGTGCGCTGACCGTGCCCGGAACCTATGTATGCAGTGCATTTTCAGGGTACGGCATTATGGCCGCTTGTGGCGCCGGCAAGCTGCTGGCATCACAGGTACTCGGAAATGATCTTCCGGAATATGCGTCCGCGTTTGCACCAGAACGCTTCAATGACCCGGCCTACCTCGGTCGCATTGTCAATCTCAGTGGCTCCGGTCAAATCTGACTTACCCGCAATAAGGAAAGCCACATGTATAGACACAGAAGGCAGCGAGATTTGACGCTAATCGAATAGTGCGACAATTAATTCCACCTTCACTGCTGATAGCGCTCTCCCAATACCATCGAGCTCACTCTTGAACACAACGCCAGTCAACAATTTACGTGGTATTGCCTGCCTGGTCATCGCAGGTGTGTTTCTGGTCACCACCGATGCGATCACCAAGTGGCTCATACCTCACTACCCGACCGGACAGATTTTATTTGTACAGGGCGGACTGATCTCACTCATCGCCATTGTGTGCATGTTGTTTCGAGGCGAGTCGCCTGTGACCGCGCCAGACTGGAAACCACACCTCTATCGCGGCAGTCTCTATGTTATCGGTGCCTTTGCATTTCTTGTTGCACTGCGCCACCTGCCATTCGCTGAAGTTGTTGCCATTGCCTTTGCTGGCCCGATGTTCATGACCCTGTTGGGTAAGTTCTTCCTTCACGAAACTGTCGGGTGGCATCGGCTGTGTGCAGTGATCGCAGGATTTATCGGTGTGTTGTTTGTGATTCAACCCACCACAGATGCTATGCACTGGGCAGCACTACTGCCGTTGATTGTGGCATTGGCAGATGCGCTACGCGATCTGGTTACGCGTCAGATGGCAAGCGGTGAATCGAATCTACGCATCGTATTCTCGACTGCAGCCATACTCGCACTTAGCGGGCTGCTGACAGTTGCCGGTGGATGGAACAGCATACGCACTGAAGACCTGATCTGGTTTGTACTGAGCGCATGCACTTTTGTTATCGCGCACTTTGTTATGGTGGAAGCCTACCGCTACGGGCAACTCGCCGCGGTAGCACCCTTTCGCTACATCCAGATCATCTGGGCGATACTGGCGGGCTGGATGATTTGGGGAGAAATACCATCCGCGGCGGTGCTTACCGGTATCGGTATCATTTGTACATCCGGTGTTTATATTGCCTGGCGTGAAACACTGGCTCGCAGAAACAGTAAACAAGAGGCAGCTATTTAGCACAGTCCTGCTCCCGCAATAAACTGTTCAATGACGGCAGGGAAGCATCGTCCTCATAACGCCGGTAAATTCAAAGCACTACTGCACTAACCCGTTAGACGCTACCGGCTATGTCGGTTACACAGCAAATTTGATAAAGTCATGGAATAAAGCTCACCCGTCACACTCGAATAAATCCGGGTGTCCGTCGCGGCCTGCAAGGCCAACCACTGAGTGCCGAAGCGTTAATAGTTCCAACCCAGTCAAAGCCGCATTATGGATGATCGGTGCAATGCTCAGCTTTACGCTGATGGCCATTGCCGGACGAGCCTTATACGGACATCTCGATACCTTTGAAATAATGCTATATCGGTCGATGCTCGGAATCGTTCTGGTAATCTGTGTCGGCTGGAAAATGGGTACCCTCGGGCAGATAAACGCCGGTAAACTGCGCCTGCATCTTATTCGCAACCTTAGTCACTTTATTGGCCAGAACCTGTGGTTTTTTGCCGTGGCCTTAATACCACTCTCGCAGCTGTTCGCCTTCGAATTTTCCACACCACTGTGGGTTGCATTGCTGGCGCCATTTGTATTGCAGGAGAAGTGGACTCCCACACGCATCATGGTAGTCATCGTTGGCTTCGTTGGTGTACTTATAGTCGCACGGCCGGATATTGCTGTTATCAACGGAGCAACCCTCGCAGCAGCTTTATGCGCTGTAGGTTTCGCCGGCGCCACGCTTAGCACAAAGTTACTGGCACGCACGGAATCAGTAACCTGCATTATGTTTTGGCTGGTATTCCTGCAAGGTTTGTTCGGCCTGGTTTGCGCCGGATACGATGGAAAAATAACCCTTTTAAACAGCCAAACCTGGCATTGGGCAATGTTGGTGGGGCTATGCGGGCTGATTGCGCATTTCTGTATCACCAATGCATTAAAAATTGCTGCGGCAACCGTTGTAATGCCACTGGAGTTTTTGCGCCTGCCGCTAATCGCCGTGGTCGGATATTTACTCTACGATGAACCGTTAATGCTGTCTGTGTTTGTCGGCGCAATAATAATTTTTGCAGCCAATGTGATTAACATACGTGCCGAGGCAAAACTCGACAATCCGTCTGCGTAGCAGGGGGTATCAGAGAGCAAGAGGAATAAGGAATATAGATTAGGCTACGTAGAGTCTGCTGACAAAAACGACTATGGGAGGGACGAGCGTCTAAACCACCAGCATCAAGATGCCTCCATCTGAGCTGCTCGCGATGGATCTGCGCCGCAAGCGCCACAGAGCGCTTCAAACAGCGTCTCACGCAGGCTTTTAATGCACTGTGGCAGGAAAAATCGACAAAAAAGTACTGCCTGCAACACCAGCAGGTTCATCACGAAGAAGATGCCGCCAGTAGTGGACCCCAAAAACTGGACAGTGAATAAAGTGCTTTCCGGGGTAGTTAT
>CAYZVB010000190.1:0-10548 GCA_964481315.1 uncultured Granulosicoccaceae bacterium | reverse complement strand
TGGTTTACCTGATATTAAGCGCATCCGTTGCGGCAATGTAGCTATTCCTCAATTGCAGCTGCTTTGCCCGTTGCTATAAGTTCTGCGTTTTTCTTCAACCACGAGCCAATATCAGACAACTGGTTTTCCAGAAAATATAACGGCTCTGTACCCACCGGCAGTGTGAACTCAACAGGGTAATAAGCATCGCTGCGCACCCGTTTTAAGTCTCGAATATACTTACGGGCACTTTTTTCCGGCACAATTGCATCAAGCGTTTTAAAGTCATAAGACAACAATAACTCGTTGCCGTCAATCTCAATCGAGCTGTTGTAACTAAAGAAGTTGTTTTCAACAGAAAAACTATCCGGCTCCATTGCCCAGCCTTCGTCGAGCAACACCGATATTGTATGCCTCACCCAAACCGGGAAACGTTGAGCCAGTGGCTGTACACGTCGCTGATCATCCGGCAGCGTTGCATGATCGTAAATCGAACTGGCAACAAACTCAACTTCATAGTCGCCTTCATCATCTCTCTCTTCCCATACCTCAGGTATGCGATACTGCTCGGTGATAACCAGTGTGTTTTCAGTTCGGTTATCAGTTACTACCAGCGATGCGACAGCTTCAATAACACCGTACCGGTTACGATAATAGTTCAGGTAACTGGTTTGCAGTTCCTGCGGGCCCTTGCTCTGCAATGAGGCGCGTTGGTACTCGGCACTGTCACCGCGGTAGGTTGTGGTTACCGTAAGCAGTGTCGCTTTGCTGTCCGCATTGTGCTGCAGCTGAAACTGCTCGTGCGTGACTGTTTCGGGCTCGGAGTAAGCTACAACTTCGGATGCCTGCAGATCACGCGTATCTGCACTGACAACCAGCGCATGATGGTAACGACCCTGAGCAAGCGTTTGCAGCGTGCCGCCCTGCAGCGTCATTGTACCGTCGACCCAGTAGTCAACACCCCGGTACGGCAGCTTAACAATCATATGGTCAAACACATCCGGTGATGGCAGATAGCCTGGCAACCCTCTGCCATCTCTGCTGTGTACCAGCACCGGATTGGCAGTCACACCAAGTTCCTGCAACAGCGCTACCATCAATACAGCCTTATCTTTGCAGTCACCGTAACGGCGGTTGATTATCTCTTCGGGTGAGTCAGGCTTAAAACCGCCAATTCCGGAGTTAATACCGGTGTAGCGAATTTCGTCCTGCACAAAGTTAATGATCGCATTAACCTGCTCATCTGTGGTGGCAAACTGCGCTTTTACCGCCTGTGCTTTTGCCGCCACTGCAGCCGTTGCCTGTTGCGGCAACTCGTATAGCGGAGCGCCCCACCGCGCTACAGACTGCCAGTCGGCAAAGCTACTGTACTGCACATAGGTTTCGGCAAGAAACGAATAAGGGGTATCGGACTGATAATGACTGGCATCGGTATGAAGTTCCTGCCAGGTAATCTCTTTGTAGTCACCGGCTATGCGCTCTGAAACTTCAGGTTCGTTTACGAAGGTTTTAAATCTGACCTGCTTTTGCTTTGGATAGCGTAGACGATAGAAATAGTTGCCTACCGGCACACCTGCCTGCAAACGCACCCAGCCGAATACATGATTGCCAAAGACCGGATTCCTGCCCACCACCGAATAGCTGTACTCAACACGGTCACCGACACGCTGATCGTGCAACAGAATATGAATTGTCTGCCTGCCATCGTACAACCCGGCTTCGAGCTCTGTTTCGCGCTGAAGCAACTGAATGTTGTCGGCACTTAGCTGATTGATCACCTGATTGCCCCTCAGTAGCTGCACTTTATGCAACAACACGTGCTGGTACAGGGGGTCGAACTCGATGGTTATTGCATCACTCTGATCAAGACCACTGGTGTTATTGATGGTGTAAACGTAACGCTCATAGTAAAGCGAGCGCGAAGGGTCATTTTCAAAACGACTTTGGGTTTCTGCTACATTATAATAACGGCCACCGACGGTGTGCTCGTCTTGTGGAGTTACTATTTCAACCTGACTTGCCCAGGCTGGTTCTTCGACAATTTCCCATAAAGCTTCCGAAGTATCGGCTGACGCTATCTGCGCCACAACCAGCACCAGCAGGCACCCGGCATATTTAAGAAAACCAGGCAACCGCAACTCAATGGATTTGGCTATAGTTATCATGTGTTCTCCACCACAACCGCACGCCCTGTCCGTTTTTTATTAGAATGTACTGCTTATTAATGCGGGCGCAACTTCCGCCGCGTATAACGGCGGCTGCAACACAGACTGTACCACAGTGCAATTAACCTGTACCGCTTCGCAAACCACGTCACACGACTATTTCAAGCTATGCCAATAATCAAACCTCTGCGCCTGTTGCTGCGGCTCGTCAAATATTTCTTCATCCTGATTACCGTACTCACCATGGTAATCGTTGCTTTTTTATACCTGGCACCAACGTTCGGCGCTAACCCGTCCGGGGATTCATTAAAGCGAATTGAAGCTAGCCCGAATTACCTCAACGGACGTTTTCGAAATCTGACCGAAACCCGTCTCAGCACGCGCGATCCGTCAGAGCCGCTTGACCTCGCCAGCTGGCTTAATCCACCGGAAGACAAAAATCCGCGTGCACCACTGCCTTCGCAAAAATTCGACCCGGCGGCGTTAACCCCCGGCAGCTTTGTCTGGCTGGGGCATTCAACCATTTTGTTCAGGACAGACTCACAGGTCCTACTGACCGATCCGGTATTTAACCGCGCCTCTCCAATACCGGTTTTTGGTAAACCGTTTTCCATGCAGCACCCACCATCACTGGCATCTCTGCCAGAGATTGATATCGTATTAATATCTCACGACCACTATGACCACCTCGATCATGTCACCATTGCCGGGCTGGCTAAAACAAGCACACAATTTCTGGTGCCGCTTGGCGTAGGCGCTCATCTGCAACGATGGGGCGTGCCGCAAAGCCGCATAACCGAGTTCGACTGGTACGACTCACGCACCATCAATAACACCGAATTCACCATGACTCCCGCAAGGCATTTTAGCGGCCGCGGGTTTACCAACAGATTTAAAACTCTGTGGGGTTCGTGGGTGGTTAAAGCCACGTCACTGAATGTGTTTTTCAGCGGTGATACCGGCTACTTTGAAGATATCAAGTCCATTGGCAGCAACTATGGTCCATTTGATATTTCATTCATGGAGAATGGTGCCTACAGTAAAGACTGGACACAAATTCACATGATGCCCGAAGAATCCGTGCAGGCATCAGTTGATATCAACAGCAGGGTTTACTTTCCTATTCACTGGGGCAAGTTTGATCTGGCACAGCACCAGTGGAAAGAACCGGTAAAACGCGCCACCGCAAAAGCACAGGAGCTGGGCGTGACCGTGGCAACGCCCATTATTGGTGAAGTATTCACGCTGACCAATCCGCCACAACAGGACTGGTGGACCAATTCCAAATAATCAGGCTACACTTGAAAAAACACAACATCACTGCAGGAGCGCACTAATGAACAGGACTTCAAAGCGAGTAAATCAACATCGTCGTAAATTCCTAAAGCACACTGCACTGTCAGTAAGCGCCGTCACCGCAGCAACCACGGCTTGCAGCCGCGACGGCGCCGGCCAGCCAACGGTCAACAGAAAACTCAAAATCGCAACGCTTGACAAAGCCTTCGATGAAGCAGAGCGGCTGGTGAATGCGAATATCACCGGTACAGACGGAGATTTCAATCTGGCGCAAACACTCGACCACTGCGCACAGAGCATAGAATTTTCTATAGCCGGTTTTCCGGAGAACAAATCCGCTTTGTTTCAACGCACCGTAGGTTCTGCAGCCTTCCATGTATTTTCGTGGCGCGGTTACATGTCTCACAATCTCAATGAAGCGATACCGGGTGCGCCGGCACTTGATAATGCAGATACACAATCGGCACTAATCAGGCTCGACAGTGCTATCGCACTGTTTCATCAAACACCCGCTGCGTTACAACCACACTTCGCCTACGGCACTTTAACTAAAGGCGAATACGAACACGCTCACGCTATGCATCTGGCCAATCACTTTTCGGCAATTGATGCTTAAGCGTTAACAGGCAGTCAGATCTCCTGACCGGGCTCATGAATGGCGCGATAGCTTTCCGGCCATAATGCCTTTGGTAATGCACCGCGCTCTTGTATCCACGGGTGTATGGCCACCGCACGCTGCAGCATTTTCATGGCAGTTTGATGGCGGTTCTGGATGCGTAACACGTGATACATGCCCGACAACGCACCGAAATGATCCGGACAAAGCCGCAGTGTTTCTTCAAGATCTGCAAGCGCGCCGTCGTAGTTCTCTCTGAGAAATCTGGCAAACGCGCGCTGGTTATAGCCCTCGTGATACTTCGGCGCCTGATCTACAACCTGATCAAACAGGTTCTCTGCGGCTTCATAGTCATAGGCTTCTCTGCGCTCCCTGCCCCTGTCCAGCAGTGAACGCACTTCAGTGGTGGGTGACTGGTCAAACCAGTATTCCCAGATCACGCTCTCGGCAAGTCTGCCGGCGCTTTCAGTTTTGGCACCGGCAAGCTGCACAAACATGTCAGCTTTCACGTCACACTGATTGTTTGCGCCCGCCGCCTGCACTGCTGATGCAAGGACCAGCAAACCTGCCAGTAGAAATTGCTTGCCGTATCTATACATGGTTCCGGTTAAGTTGCTGCCATCGTGCACACAACACTACACTAAAACCACCATAGAGATACAGTTGCCTGCGGTCACAGGCAGCCATCGTCCCAGTCGGGCTCATAGACTTCGAGCCAGTCGATCACTACCGGGTCTGTCGCGGTAAAACATCCGTTATCATGAATACTGAAGCTCAGTTCATCCCAGATGGTATCAATAATATTGACCAGCGGATCGAGGCTACCTTCAAGCTGGTTACCTTCAATATTAAGCTCATTCAGCTGCGGCAGTGACAGCAGCGAAACGGGAAACTCACCACTGAGCTCATTGTGCGCAAGATGAATACTCCACAACAACGGGTTATAAAAGGCGTCAGGTATTGGCCCGTCAATATTATTACCGGCAAGAGCAAGTAATTCCAATGACTGCATGTCACCAATGCCTGCCGGCAACGGGCCACTTAATTGATTGCCGGAAGCGAAGAAATCGGACAGTTCATCGAGGTTACCAATGCTCTCCGGTATCTGACCGCTGAGCTCATTGCCGGAAAGATAAAGAAACTCAAGCATTGCCAGGTTGCCCACAGTCTCTGGAATAACACCACTGAACCCGTTACGCGCAAGGTCCAGCCATTCAAGTTGTGTCAACGACCCAATGGAATCAGGAATACTGCCACTGAATTGATTGTTGCGCAGCTGAAGCCGAACCAGATTTGTCAGTGAGCCGATATCCTGTGGCAACGTGCCGGACAGGCGGTTGTTGTTAACACGCAGGTAACCCAGCTCGGTAAAACTGCCAAGGTTTGATGGCAGCGACCCAACCAGATCATTGTCATACAAATCCAGAGACCGCAGACCAGTCAACTGATTGATGCTATCGGGAATTTCACCAGAGAGATTGTTATCCGCC
The DNA here is from genome assembly GCA_964481315.1 of uncultured Granulosicoccaceae bacterium. GTDB lineage: Bacteria > Pseudomonadota > Gammaproteobacteria > Granulosicoccales > Granulosicoccaceae. The sequence continues at coordinate 5,002 of CAYZVB010000190.1, read as the reverse complement.
AGCACCAAAGACCGCAAATTTGAAAGATCACCAAGGTTATCCGGAATACTGCCACTCAGATTATTATCGTGCAGCGCCATGATGATCAGATTTGGCAGGTTCCCGTAACTCGCAGGGATAGATCCACTGAAATTATTCGACTGCAGATCAAGATGCGAAATAGACGTTGCGCTCAGGTCAGGCAGCGGACCTTCCAGTAGATTATCGGTTAGCACAAGTACGGCCAGACCGGACAAGTCATTAAGGCTGGCCGGGAGCGTCCCCTTCAGGTTCGTACTCGACGTCGTTAGCACGGAAACTGAATTGTTGCTACACCCGACATCAACCCACGAACACGGATCTGTTGCAGTCGCAAAATTATCCGGGTTATCCCAGTTGGGACCGTCGGTACTGAAGTAAAAGTCCATTAGCGCATCGCACTCGTGCTGCGGCAGCATGGTAGGTACAACTTCACCGTTAATCACACAGCTGTTGACCGGTGGCGGTTCAGGCGCATCCACCACACACGACTGATAGCCATTCCAACCCCAGCCATCGCCATCAGAGTCGATGCAGTCTTCACTGACATTGATGTAACAGGAAGTATCCCCGGTCCAGCCCCAGCCATCACCGTCCGAATCAATACAAACACCGGAACCGTCGTAAATCAGTGCACAGCTCTGCGTACCGTTCCAGCCATAACCGTCATCATCGGTGTCTATACAATAATTGTCTGTCGCCAACTGACACTTTGCAGAAGTGCATTCTTCCTGCGAAACCCGACATGACTTACTACCGTTCCAGCCCCAGCCGTCACCGTCATCATCAATACATTGTGCCGGCGTGATGCGACAGCTGTCAGTACCGTCCCAGCCCCAGCCATCACCGTCGGTGTCGACACACTCGCCATTCGGAGTTGCACCAACACGGCACGATGCCACACCATCCCAGCCCCACCCGTCGCCATCGGTGTCGATACAGGCAGCAAGCGGGTTCTGAGCCACCGCCTGCCCCGACGATACAGCCGGCAAACCCACCACCCAAAAAACCAGAAATAGAAAACGCAGAAGCATTGGATATCACCCGGTTGTGACTATTTATTATATGTCATGACACTATAATGAAGTTGCAGTCAGGTCGCAAGTCATGCAATGCTTTGTTGCAGGTGGTGTTTTAAAGGAGGACGCCCAGTTATCAAACAGCACCATGTACGGCGTTTGTCACTCGCCACTCATCCAACTCAGGGCGACTATAGACTGGCGCACAGAATCAATATCAACCGCCAAAACCTATGACCATAGGCAGAGTGATGAAGCCGATGTTTTACTTATCCGGCGATGCAGAAACAACGTGAACAGTCGTTAAATGTCTGCGAGATGTCACGATCGGATGGATAATCCGGTCACTCTTTCCGCTGTTTTATCGGATCAGTTTTGAAGTGAGGAACAGGAGTACTAACTATGCAAGAGCAACCCATCGGACAAACCCGGCACCAGATACAATTTACCGGAAGTGGTGCAGAGTATTTTCGTATCTGGATTGTCAATATTCTACTTACCGTGGTTACCTTATATATTTATTCGGCGTGGGCCAAAGTCCGGTCGCGTCGCTATTTCTACGGCAACACGCTGCTGAATGGTAACGCTTTTGAATACCATGCCACCGGCAAACAACTACTTCCCGGCCGCTTAATTGGGCTGGCACTTATACTGATCATTGCATTCGGTGAGTCAATATCACTCATGCTGGTGCTTGCAGGTTACGTATTGCTTGCTGTCCTGGCACCATGGGCAATTTGCCGCTCTAAACAATTCAATGCACGTATGAGCAGTTACCGTAACATCCGATTCGGTTTCTCTGGTAAAACTCTTAAGTTTTACGAATACCTGATGCTGATGCCGGCTATCCCGCTACTGTTTCTGGGCACGCTTGCTGCGGCACTGTACTACATGCGTGTACTTAGCGCGGAACAGGCGATGCTTTTTGCACCCGTTGCCATACTCGTACTGTACGGCATGGTCCCCTGGATTCTCGGCAAGACCGCACGCTATTCACTTAACAACAGCCAATATGGTACCGCACAATTCTCAACCGAAATAACCGCCGGGCGTTTTGCAGGCTTTTACTATAAGGCCATTGCTCTTTCGATATTTCTGTTTTTACTGATCGGCGCGATCACCGTCGGTGCAATGGCATTGCTTGCGGGTAGCATTGACCTGTCGAGCATGGCAGATCCCGAATCCAATGCCACCTATGCGTTCATTGGTCTGATTTACCTGATTCTTATTCCGGCAAGTACGTTTATCAAATCGTATATTACCTGCAAAACAAGAAACTACCAGTTCAACAACACGGTACTTGATCGTAAATTTCAGCTTAAATCCAACGTCACCACCATGAAACTCTGGGGACTGGAATTTACCAACCTGCTGCTGATTGTTTTCACCCTTGGACTCGGCTACCCGTGGGCCGCTGTACGCAAGGCACGTTTTATGGCAAACCACACTGAAGTCAGCAGCGCATACAGTGCAGATGATTTTATTGCAGATCAGGGGCATCAGGTCGGCGCCGTCGGCGATGAACTTGGTGACGCATTTGATCTCGACATTGCAGCAGGATTTTAACTTCACCCACCCGGAACCACGATTTACCTTGTTGTACCACTCCAGAAAGTTTGGCCCTCCCTGCGGGGAGGGTTAACTTATTCACATGACCGCACAAATCAAAGCGGATTAATCGAACATGGTTACAGTCAACGGCCAGTTTTTTGAAGCGCATGTATCAGCCAGACACGACGCTACCCTGGTGTTTAACAATGGTAACTATTCGCTTCGCTGCAGCACTGTAAACCCGCGCAGCGGTGCGGTTAAAGAACTCACCGTTAGCAACCGTATTGGCAACATCCCAAGACGAATAGAATGGCCGGACGGTGCCACCTTTGAGTCGACAGACAATCGCGCAATTGATCTTGCCATCGGCTCGCACAAAAGTGCCGGTGGGTTAGTACATAAACTGGAAAGCCACTGGCGTTACATACCATTTGCCATTGCGCTGATTGGCTTAACCGTTTTTTCTCTCTTTAAATGGGGGCTGCCGGCGGCGTCTTACCACATTGCCAACCGACTACCGGTATCAGCACATGAGATGGTGTCCGAGGGTGCAATGGCCACACTCGATAAAATACTCTTTAAACCATCAACCGTCAGTCAACAGCAGCAAACCGAAATACGCGCAAGATTTAATCACCTTGCCGGCCGAATTAAAAATACTGAATTCAACTACCGGTTGTATTTCAGGGAAATGTCCTACGACGGTTTTGATATCCCAAACGCAATGGCTCTGCCGGGTGGTGAAATTATTGTCACCGACGCACTGGTCGCCATGGCACAACCACTGGAGCTCGATGCCGTATTGCTGCATGAGATTGGTCATGTTGAAGAGCACCACGGCATGCAACAGGCTATTAACGCTTCTGCCACCTCTGTAGCCGTCTCACTTACCCTTGGAGAGATGAGTGGCTTAAGTGAGTTGATTACAGCTGTTCCGGTTGTGCTGCTTCACAGCGGTTACTCACGTGCCAACGAAAGCGCCGCCGATCAGTTTGCATTTGCAAGAATGGCAGAATTCGACATCGACCCGAAGCATTTTGCGACTATCATCACCAAACTCGGTGGCGGTCAGGAAACAGAAACAAACAGTTATTTTGCAAGTCACCCCGGTACCGCCCAGCGTGCCGAACAGGCGATGCAGGCTTCAGCCACCTTTAACACGGCCCGCTGATCGCTCAATTTCCGATCCACCGGGGCACATTGCGCGTAGAATTCTTACAATCGTAGAATTCTACCTGCCATGGCCGTGACTGCCGCAGAAAAACCTCTGTTACAAGCGACCAGTCGCGGTCTCGAGTGTGCGGCTGGCGGTTTCATCATAGACCCGTACAAACCCACCCCGGTGTCAGTTATTACTCACGCCCACGCAGATCACGCCCGGCGTGTGGCAGATGTTTACTATGCGGCCAAAAGCTCCGTGGCATTGCTGAAAAAAAGACTGGGTGACGATATCGACATCCGCGGTATCGAATTTGGTCAGCCCTTTAAGCTGGGCAATACCCTGGTATCGCTGCACCCTGCCGGGCATGTGCTCGGTTCGGCCCAGGTACGGGTTGAGCACAATGGCGAAGTGTGGGTATTTACCGGAGACTTCAAACGCGACGCCGATCCCAGTTGTGAGTCTTTCGAACTGGTGCCATGCGACACCTTTATCACCGAAGCCACATTTGCACTTCCGGTATTTCAGTGGCAACCCGGGCCCTCGGTTGCAGCCGACATCTGGCAATGGTGGCAATCGATGCGCAATGCCAACCGACCTGCCGTACTGTTTTGCTATGCGCTGGGCAAGGCACAACGGGTACTCAGCGAGCTAACCCGCTACACGGACCTGCCGGTACACCTGCACGGTGCGGTAAATCCGCTCACACAAATCTACCGCGACGCAGGCGTTAATATGCTACCCACCGTGCCGGTTGATTTGCGCGATAAGAAGAAAAGCTACAACGGCGAGCTTGTGATTGCCCCACCCGGTGCCAGTGGCTCAACCTGGATGCGTCGATTTCCAAATGCCGCCACAGGGTTTTGCAGCGGATGGATGCGAATACGCGGCAACCGTCGCCGCCGCGGTTACGATCGCGGGTTTGTACTGTCAGACCACGCCGACTGGAATGGGCTGTTACAAACAATTGAAGAGACCGGTGCAAAGCAGGTGCTTACCACACATGGCCAGGCCGGCGCTCTGATACAACTGTTAAACGAAAGAGGCATCAACGCAAGCGAACTCAGCACACAGTACAGTGGCGAAGGTGATGGCGATAGCGATGGCGACGGCAGTGAGAACATCGTCCCGTGAATACCTGCAGCAATAACACAACCCTTTTTATAGCGGTTGTTCAATGAAACGCTTTTCGGATCTGTATCAAACGCTCGATCACACCACCTCCCCCAATGCCAAGGTGGACGCGATGGTCGAT
>CAYZVB010000189.1:7428-10564 GCA_964481315.1 uncultured Granulosicoccaceae bacterium | reverse complement strand
CTTTGAGATGGACAAGCTCGGTGTCGATGTCATGGTCGCGGCCTGTCAGAAAGGTTTAATGACGCCTCCGGGAATGGGCTTTGTATTTTTTAACGACAAAGCGTCCGTACTTCGATCAGAAAAAAAACTGGTCAGTAGTTACTGGGACTGGAGTAAAAGATCACAGCCGGATGAGTTTTATCAGTTCTTCGGCGGTACTTCGCCAACGCATTTGTTGTTTGGCCTGCGCGTGGCGCTCGATATGATACTGGAAGAAGGGCTGGAAAACGTCTGGCAGCGTCATGCGATGCTTGCCGGTGCAATCGCTACAGCGATAGATGTTTGGGGCAGTGAAGGGCCGCTGGAATTAAATATTCAGCAACCGCAACATCGCAGCAACGCGGTCACTTCTATTAGAGCGGGCGCACCTGACGGTACCCTCATTCGTGACTGGGTTGAGCAGAACGCAGGACTCACTCTTGGTATCGGGCTGGGTATGGCTGAATCACACGAGCCCGAATGGCACGGGTTTTTCCGCATTGGTCATATGGGGCACCTGAACAGGCAGATGGTACTCGGCATGCTCGGCGGTATCGACACCTCGCTTAAAACGCTCAACATCAAACACGGCAGTGGTGCGCTGGAAGCCGCCTCCACGGCAATGGCAGCGCCTGTTGTAGACTAACGCCACGCAGAGGAAACGTAACGGTATGAATAACTCGTGAGTGCAGCAACTGATTCAAAGTTTATTGACGTTTCAGTGTGGCGGGGTGATGAGTCCGGTGGCGGCTACCAGAACTTCCGTGTGCCCGCCTACGACAATCAAACTGTGCTCGATGTGGTCTCATGGATACAGCAACACAGCGATGCCACGTTAACCTACCGCTTTGCGTGCCGTGTGGGTATGTGCGGTTCATGCGCCATGACGGTCAATGGTGAGCCGCGCTGGACCTGCAGAACGCATGTCAATAAAGTCACCAGTGGTTCAACACTAACAATTGAACCGTTGCGTAACCTGCCTGTGATTAAAGACCTCGCAACCGACATGGATGCCTTCTTTGAAAAGTGGGTGAATGCCAAAGGCGTGCACGAACCTTCATCCACCCGCCACGATCCGATGGTGCCGGTCGATCCTGCCGGCAAAAAGCGAGTTACTGCAAGTGAAGGCATCGAGTGTATTAACTGCGCGGTATGCTATTCAGCCTGCGATACTGTCGCTGCCAACCCGGACTATTTGGGGCCGGCAGCATTGCAGCGTGCATGGACGCTGGTTAACGATGAAAAAAACAAAGACGCCGGTGCGGTGCTCGATGCGGTTTCGCAAAACGGTGGTTGCCACAGTTGCCACAGCCACGGCAGTTGCACGCGCTATTGTCCGGTAGAGCTTAACCCGATGAAGGCAGTTGCCGGACTTAAACGCCAAACCACCTTTAAATTTTGGCGCAAGCGAGGCTAACCCATGCTCGATGTTCGTCTCTATATGGCTCAGCGAGTCAGCGCACTGGTTATGGCACCACTGGTGATTGGTCACATCGCGGTAATGATCTATGCCGTGCGCGGTGGCTTAACCACAGCAGAGATTCTCGGGCGCACACAAGGCAGTGTTTTGTGGTTTTTATTTTACGGTTTGTTTGTGCTGGCGGTATCGGTGCATGCGGCAATAGGCCTGCGTGTTATTGCCGGTGAATGGTTAAAACTGCGTGGCTTTAAGTTAACGCTGCTATCAACGGTTGCGTTTTTTCTATTGCTTGTTCTCGGGTTGCGTGCAGTGCTGGCCGTAACGTGGGCTTAAGTCATGATTAAACCGCATCGTTCACATCCGTTATATATTTTCTTTCTGCTGCATCGAGTCTCCGGCCTGGCGCTTGCGCTGTTTTTACCGGTGCACTTCTATATATTGTCACTGGCGATAACTGATCCCGCATCACTCGACGGCTTTCTTAAGTTAACAGACCTCGTAGCGGTAAAAATTGCCGAAGCCGTATTGGTTTTTTTACTGGCAGCACATCTGTTTGGGGGGCTGCGGCTAATGGCAATGGAATGGCTGCCGTGGACCGACTGGCAAAAGACACTGGCGGCGGCTTCGCTGGCACTGGGTTTATTGACCGCGTGCCTGTTTCTTCTTAGTGTTTTCTAACGTGTCTGAATAATGATGCACAACATAGAACAACATGAAACCGATATTCTTATTATCGGTACCGGCGGTGCAGGGCTGTTTGCGGCGCTGCATGCACAGCAGTCGGCACAACCCGGTACCCGAATTACCATTGCGGTTAAGGGGCTGGTGGGTAAGTGCGGCTGTACCCGCATGGTGCAGGGCGGCTACAACGTGGCGCTTGGCGGTGGCGATACCGTTGAACGCCACTTTATGGATACGATTGAAGGTGGCAAGTGGCTGCCCGATCAGGAAATGGCGTGGCGGCTCTGTAAAGAGGCTGTAGTCCGCATTCATGAACTTGAAAATGAAGTCGGTTGCTTTTTTGATCGTAACCCTGACGGTTCGCTGCATCAGAAAGCGTTTGCCGGTCAAACAGCTGATCGCACGGTGCATAAAGGCGACTTAACTGGCATCGAGATTATCAGTCGCTTAATGGAGCAGGTATTGGCTCAGCCTGTTGAAACGCTGCAGGAGCATCGTGCGGTCGGGCTAATCCCCACTGTAGACGGTAAAGCGTTATCCGGTGTGTTGTTTATTGATATGCGTCGCGGCACGTTTAAGTTTGTAAAAGCCAAAGCAGTGTTAATGGCCACCGGTGGCGGACCCACCATGTATAAGTACCACACGCCATCCGGTGATAAATCAATGGATGGCCTGGCCATGGCACTTAGAGTCGGTTTGCCATTGCGTGATATGGAAATGGTGCAGTTTCATCCCACCGGTTTGCTGGCGGGTGAGCACACGCGTATGACCGGCACAGTTCTCGAAGAAGGACTGCGCGGAGCCGGCGGCTGGTTGCTTAACGGTGATGAACATCGCTTTATGTTCGACTACGATGAAGGCGGTGAACGCGCCACCCGTGACATTGTCAGTCGCGCTATCTATGCAGAAATGCGCTCCGGAAAAACCACGCCGCTTGGCGGGGTGTATATTGCTATGTCGCACCTGGGGCCGGATGAAGTACGCAAGAAGTTTAAAGGCATGGTGAAGCGCTGTGCC
>CAYZVB010000189.1:0-7418 GCA_964481315.1 uncultured Granulosicoccaceae bacterium | reverse complement strand
CGGTTTTGATCTGGCCGCAGGCCTCGTTGAAGTCGTGCCAACCGCACATTACTTAATGGGTGGCGTAGTGGTCGATATCGACACGCGTACCGCGCTTGAAGGTCTTTATGTTGCCGGTGAAGATGCCGGTGGTGCGCATGGCTCCAATCGATTGGGTGGTAACGGCGTTGCCAACAGTACCGTTTATGGCGGCATTGCCGGTGATGTAATGGCAGCAGATATCAAGGGCGTTCACGCACTGAGGGAGCCAGATACCGAAGCACTTAACAACGAGTACCTTCGCGCCACGCAGGCACTGGCAAATCAGTCTGCGGTGCAGCAACCCTCTGCAGTAAGCGACTTGCGTAATCAGTTGCAAAACATTATGTGGGACGGTGTTGGTGTGTTGCGAACGGCCAGTGGAATCACGACAGCACTTTCGCAAATTGACTCAGTACGTCAGTCACTCATGCAGGCTAAAGTTGCATCAGAGTCACTGGCGTTTAACTTAACGTGGCACGACTGGCTAAACATGCAGTCGCTGTGTGATATTTCCGAAGTGATTGCACATGCCGCGCTCGCACGGGAAAACTCCAGAGGTGCGCACTTTCGTGAAGACTTCCCCGACGCCGGCGATTTGGAATCTTCCTACTATACCGTTGCACGTCAGCATGGGCAGTCGGTGGCGGTGGAAAGAGAACCGGTGAAGTTCACCCGGGTCAAACCCGGTGAAACGATATTATCCGCCGATGAGCCCGAAACTCTGGTCGGCTAAAGCACTGGTAAGTTATAACACTGGCAGATTAAAACATGATCCCGATAGACATCATTCAAAGCACCGCTGAATCATTAATGGACAAGGCGGCCATTGAAATACCCGAGGACTATCACAACGGGCTCAAATCTGCAGCAAAAGTCGAAACCGGTAGTTTGTCCGGCTATGTCATAAGAGCCATGCTCGACAACTACGATGCTGCCAAAGAAGACCGCTGCGCCATGTGCGGAGACACCGGCACTCCGCGCTGGTACGTTAAAATGGGCAACGAAACCACCATTGAAGGTGGGCCGATCGCACTGGAAGAAGCATTGCGCCGTGCCACCGCAAACTCGACAAGCCGGGTGCCGTTGCGACCCAACCGGGTACACCCGCTGTGGCGCACAGACCACAATAATAATGTGGGTATCGGTGCACCTGAAATTGAATATGCCTATGAGCCAGGTGGTGAATGGATTGATCTAATTACCGTACACAAGGGCGGGTTGTTCGGCACCGACTATCGCATGTTGTTTCCATCAGACGGTATAGAAGGCATCAAGCGCTTTTATCTCGACACACTGGTAGCGTTTGGCAAGCGCGGGCTTGCCTGCCAGCCTGCCATCATTGGTATTGGCCTTGGCGGTTGTAAAGACACCTGTATGGTGCTGGGCAAACGTGCTGCCTGTCTGCGCGTGGTGGGTTCCAAAAACCCCGACCCTAAAATTGCTGAACTTGAAGCTGAATTCAAAGAACTCGGCAACTCTATTGGTATGGGCGCGATGGGTTTTGTCGGCAAGTCGATGGTCATCGACTGTCATATCGAAGTGGGTTACTGCCACACCGGTGGCATGCAAATGTCCATGCATGCATTTTGTTTATCATCACGGCGTGCTGTGGCCAGGGTCTATGCCGATGGCCGCGTTGAATACAGAACAGACCCCGACTGGTTTACCGATTACCAGCGTCGGGAAACGGTAGACTGGCCATCAGGTGTTGAAGCCGCCGTGTCTGAAGCACCGGGAGCTTAACGTATGGAAATTCGTGAGGTCGAACTAAGCACCACACCCACTGCCAGTGCAATCGCCGAACTGCAACTGGGTGATATCGTCTACCTGAACGGTCTTTTGTACACCGCGCGTGAAGGTGTCTATACCAGAGCACTTGAAAACAAGGCCAACCTGCCGCTCGACCTGCCTACCGAAAGTGCGGCCAACTTTCATTGCTCCCCTGCTGCAACCATTCGTGAAGATGGCTCGTTTGATATGGGCGCAGTTACTGCCACCGCATCGTTTCGTTTTGCCAAATGGCTGCCCGAGTGGATGGAAAAAACCGGTGCCAAACTCATTATTGGCAAAGGCGGAATGAGTTCAGAAGCGTACAAATCTTACTTTGTCCCCAACGGAGCGGTATATCTGTCCACAGTGGGTTATGGCACCGGTGCATTGCTTGGCCGTGGCATTGAAAAAGTAGAAGCTGTGTACTGGCAGGAAGAACTCGGCCTGGCACAGGCGATGTGGGTCATCCGCTGCAAACGCATGGGGCCATTTATTGTTGCCTCCGACTTACAGGGTAACTGTCTGTTCGAACGCGAAAACGCGAAAATTTCCGAAAATCTTGATCGCGTTTATGAAGGCACTAAACCGGCTGTACTAAAACGCTTCGGTGAAACCGATGACAAAAAAGACGAACTCATTGGCTGAAGGCTTAAAAGTCGAAGAGGTCAGAGGTGCTGACCTGTTGATAAGCACACTGGCAAATGCCGGTGTAACGCATATCTTTGCATTGTCCGGCAATCAGATCATGCCGATATTCGATGCCTGTATTGATGCCGGTATTGAAATTATCCATACCCGTCATGAAGCGGCGGCTGTGTATATGGCAGAGGCGTATGCGCAAATAAGTGGCAAGCCCGGTGTAGCACTGGTGACTGCCGGTGCCGGTCTTTGCAATGCTGTCGGGGCAGTGTTCGGTGCTTCTGAATCGCAAACACCGGTATTACTGATCAGTGGTGATTCACCGGTTAAGCTTGACGGTAGTGGCGCGTTTCAGGAGCTTGATCAGGTGTCTGTCACCAGTGCGGTCACGCGATGGTCACATCGTGTAACGAGTTTTGATTCAATAGCGCCCAGTGTGACTCAGGCATTAAAGGTGGCATGTGGTGAGCACTCAGGGCCTGCGCATCTTGCGTTACCGGTAGACGTGCTGACCAGTCGCGGTCAGCCACCGGAGTTGACCGTGACTCAAAAAGAGCCAGGTAACGGTGCTGATCCCCATGCAGTAAAACAAATAATCGACGCTCTAGCAGGAAGTAAAAAGCCACTGGTCATTTTGGGCCCGGCGTTGTCAAACACACGATGCCCTGACCTGGCTTATAACATCACCAAAGCGACAAACATTCCTGTAGTGACCATGGAAAGCCCTCGCGGCCTTAATGACCCGGCACTCGGCGCAGTAAAGTCAGTCATTCAACAGGCTGATGTTATTGTCGCCCTGGGTAAGCGAATTGACTTCAGTGTGCAGTTTGGAAAACAAACGCAGGCTAAATGGCTGGTCGTTGCCGGTAGCGAAGGTCTGTTGCAACAGGCGTCTGATAACCTGAGGGACAAGGTGCTGTTATGTCACCATGATCACCCGGCCACTATCGCCGAAGCGCTTGGCAACACCACTGGTTTACGTGCAGATAGCAGTTGGCTGGAACACGTTAAGAATCAAACAGCCCGTCGTGCTGAACCTACCAGTACAGGCGTTAGTCAAATTACCTCTGCACAACTCTGTTCAGCGGTGCAGCAACAGATTAATCAAAGTACCAACCCAATTCTAGTCTGCGATGGTGGCGAGTTTGGCCAGTGGGCACAGGCATGTTTAAGAGCAAGCAAACGAGTCATCAATGGGCTATCCGGCAGTATCGGTGCCGGGGTCTGCTATGGAATAGGTGCAGCAACTGCACTACGTGATAGCACGATATTTGTGATGACTGGAGACGGTTCACTCGGTTTTCATCTGGCCGAGTTTGAAACGGCAGTCAGAAACAACGCTGCCTTTGTGGTGATTGTTGGTAACGACAAACGCTGGAATGCCGAACACCAAATACAGCAACGCGAGTTTGGCAGTGATCGTCTCTATGCCTGTGCGTTAAGCGACATGCAATATCACGAAGCTGTCGTTGCCATGGGGGGGTACGGAGAGCTTGTCAGTCATATCGACGATTTACCTGCTGCACTAGCCAGGGCTGTCGCAAGCAATACAGTCGCCTGCGTTAATGTGATGATTGAAGGCGAGGCCGCTCCGGTACTTAGTTGTTAGAGAAGTGCGCGAACACCGCCGTAGTGATATCAGGATGCAAGCCGTGATGCGGATTGTGATTTTTAATTTTTGGGATAATCATCAGTTAAACTGCAGATTAGCCCGAAAAATGCTAAAATTTCACTATGTTTGTGCGAAAACTCGAAAAATCCCTGATTACCGCTGCCAGCCAGTATCCGGTGGTGACAGTTCTCGGGCCTCGTCAGTCCGGAAAAACAACGCTGGTCCGGAAGGCGTTCTCTGAAAAGCCTTATCAGTCTCTCGAAAATCCCGATACCAGAGCCAGAGCCCATCAGGACCCCAAAGCATTTCTGCAGCAGTTTCCTAATGGTGCGGTTCTCGACGAAGTGCAGCGGTTGCCGGAGTTAATGTCGTGGATACAGGGCATCGTCGACGATAATCGCAGCAACGGGCAATACATCTTAACCGGCAGCTATCAGGCAGCACTAAAACAAGGGGTTGGACAGTCACTGGCAGGGCGCACCGCCATCTTTAAACTATTACCTCTCTCTGTTGACGAACTTCTCGCAGCAGATCGTCCGTTCTCACTGTGGGATAACATTGTTACCGGTGGTTTTCCGCGAGTGCACGAACAAGGTCTTGAATCGGACTTATTCTATTCGAGCTACCTCGCTACGTTTATGGAACGTGATCTCCCGGCACAGGTACAGGTCAGGGACTTAAACCAGTTTCGTGATTTTCTTCGACTACTTGCCGGGCGGGTCGGACAGCTTATTAATTTTGCCAGTCTGGGTAATGACCTGGGTGCCAGCTCTAATACCATTCGCCACTGGTTAAGTGCCCTCGAGGCATCATGGATTGTTTTTCAGTTGCCTCCCTGGTTTGAAAACTTCGGAAAGCGGGTTATAAAAACACCGAAAATTTACTTCACTGATACCGGCCTTGCCTGTAGCTTGTTGGGCATCGAAACAGCACAACAGTTATCGCGTGATCCGCTTGCGGGAAATCTGGCCGAAAACTTTGCGATTGCTGAGTATTTAAAGCTCCGCTGGAATAAAGGTAAAGAAGCGCGAATACATTTCTTTCGAGACAGGCATGGCAGCGAAGTCGATTTATTAATATCCAGTGGGTCTCAGTTGGTGCCGGTAGAAATTAAATCAGCGTCGACGTTTACGCCGGCGCACCTTAAAGGAATTCGTCGTTTCGGGGATCTGGCTGGTGATCGAGTCGCTATGCCCTATTTGGTGTTTAATGGAGAAGACAAAGGGAAAGTCAGTGGTGTTGAAATGATTGGATTCGACGAAATTGGGAAGCTAACATTTTGACTTTAAGCAAACGACGCCCACGGACTATTGATCGGCCGTTCAATATAATTTTCGCTTAACCGGTAGTCTGCAACTTCCGGAATCGATTCAAAGTGACGAAGAAACGCAGACAGTACCGGTCGATTGGTGCCGGTAACTGAACCAGGTACCATTAAAGTCATTTGCCACAAAAGCTCATACAAAACAAAATCAACCAGTGACAAGCGATTACCGACGAAATACTTCTGATTGTTTCGTCCGGTCAGATACTTCTCGAAACTATCCAGGTACCGTGGCAGTGCATTATTTGAAAAATCTTTAAATGCTTCGTGGTACTCGTCACCAAGTGTGTACGCTGTTTTAATAATCTGATTGCGAAAATCGTACGCTTCGTCCTGCAGTACATCAATCTCCGAACGCTCAAGATCTGAATCTCCGTAGAAATCAAAGCGCCGTGCCAGATACCGAAGGATAGCGTTGCTCTGCGTCAACCGAACCGATTCGCCGTCACTTTTGTCGATCAGGTAAGGCAGATTGGGGAAGGGCATGGTTAGAGTTGAACGGAGTTGTTGCCAGTCTTCATCCTCCTCTTCTTTGTTCATCAGCGTACCGTTCTGATGCACACCCAGACGGATTTCAGAGAATGGTACTTTCGCACAAATCAATAAGAACCTGATGGGCTGGGCCAGTCCGCGGATTCCCCAGTATCCAAGGGTGATGTTGGCATTCGATTGCATTACTAGTTGTGGCATAAAACACCTAAGTTGGAAAACTAGTCGAAGTATTGAGAGGTAATTACATGCGTCCTTAAGACGCTTTACGCAGATGAATAGCCGAATTTGTCGAGTATTTTAATATGATGTGCTGTTGAATAATGTCGCATGGTCCCGTACGACACCACTAGTAGCTCCTAAGTGTATAATGCCCTAAAGTGCAGTCACGTAGTTCAGCGGTAGAGGTAAAAATGGCGGTACCACGGGGCAGAGTGATGAGTTTCGAACAACTCTATAAAGAACTGCAGGCGCTACCTGAGAATCAGGTTGGTGAAATAATCAACGGTTCGCTGCATGCCAATCCACGTCCGGCAGGGCCGCACGGCCGCGCCGCGTCTGTTCTCGGCATGCTGATTGGCAATCCGTTTGATATTGGCAGTGGTGGTCCGGGTGGGTGGTGGATCATCGATGAACCCGAGCTTCATTTTGGCGAGCAGGTTCTTGTGCCGGATATAGCAGGGTGGCGGCACGAAACACTGCCAGAGATTCCCCACGATCATCGATTCAGGGTAGTCCCGGATTGGGTGTGTGAGGTGCTGTCGCCGTCGACCGGTAGAACGGATCGTATTGAGAAAATGCCAATTTATGCAGAGGTGGGGGTCGGTTTTCTGTGGCTTGCTGATCCGGTTTTGTATACGTTGGAAACCTACCGCCTTGTTAATCGCAATTGGACGCTCACCGGCAGCTACAAAGATGGCGACAAGGTATCCGCCGAACCTTTTGAAGCTATAGAGATTGATCTCATGCGTCTCTGGCAAACTACAGCTAAGTAGATTCGGCAGCTAGCTGTTTCTTCGGGGCAAGAAACTGATAGGCGCAATGTTAACGAACGTTGGCTCGACCTAAAAAGCCCTGCAACTATCAATAAAGACTTTTACGATAGATGCAGGGCTGGTTTACACGCTCATGGTCGTTCGGGAATTATCGGTGCGCCCTGTTCGCTGTTCCGGGGTTATACGGTGAGGTTGATTATTTCAAGAGTCGTGGAATGCATGATCAGCACAATCGAAATGACGATGGTAGCTATTCGTCTGAGGAAAAACATCGTCCAATAGATCTGCAGCAGTTTTGCGTGAACTTTTTGCAGTTCGGCCAGCACGTTCTCAAGTTTCATCTGGATTCTCCAAATTTATAATTGATAAATTCGGTTGCCGGTCTGGCCCACCCCTGGCAACCCGTTATCCCTGTTCTTTGGTGGCTCGTTTCCGTTAAGCCTGTGCTAATCATATTTAATTGATAACTAAATGACGCGATGTGTTTCACAATTGAAGCATTACTGTCGAGTTTGCAATATTCTCATGGTTCTGGTGTTGCTCGAGGGGTGGAGCGCAGCAGTAGGCG
>CAYZVB010000188.1:0-10654 GCA_964481315.1 uncultured Granulosicoccaceae bacterium | reverse complement strand
TTGTGCTGGCAATTGCGCTGTCTTCGCTGTCGTCGGCGACGGTTATTCTGCAGGCCACACCGCTTTTTGTGGTGGCGGGTGCGGCGATTTTTTTCTCTGAGAAAGTTGGCTTATGGCGCTGGCTGGCGATAGTCATCGGCCTGCTTGGTGTTGTAGTGATAGTGCAGCCCGGTGCCAGTGGCTTTACCCCGATGTCTTTGCTGGCAGTGGCCGGCATGCTCGGTTTTGCCGGGAGGGATCTGGCCAGTCGCGCAGCACCGCTGTCGCTCAGTACCGCGGTGCTGGGTTTTTACGGGTTTTTGGCCATTGTATTGGCGGGTGCATTGTATCGCTTAAAAGATACTTCGGCGTTTTTGACCGTTAACAGCGAACAGGGGCTGATACTTTGCGGTGCGGTATTTTCAGGCGTTGCCGCATACGCTTGTTTAATGAAGGCAATGCGTACTGGTGAGGTCGCTTCGGTGACACCGTTCAGATACACAAGGCTTATCTTTGGTGTTGCCTGTGGCGTGCTGTTATTTAACGAGCAGCTAACGGTTAATGTTATTGCAGGATGTTGCCTGATAGTGATTTCTGGGTTGTTTATTATCACTCGTCAGAGTAACCGGCAATAAAATGTGCCGGTACCCGTTGCATAAAACCTGCGCCTCATGCTCTAAATTAATTCAAGGTCTTTCATTGCCTGAGAGATTCTTGTTTTGGTGGTTGCAGTCAGTGGTACCAGCGGCAACCGGCATGTGTCCTTACACAGACCAAGCAGGGAGGCCGCGTATTTTACACCTGCCGGGCTCGGGTCTAAAAACAGTGCCTGATGCAGTGGCAGTAACTGCAACTGAATGTTAAGCGCTGCAGAATAATCACCACTGGCACAGTGCTGTTGTAACTGACTGCACAACACCGGTGCAACGTTTGCTGTTACCGATATACATCCGCTGCCACCGTGAGCATTGTATGCGACAGCGGTTGGGTCTTCACCGGAAAGCAGACAGAAAGATTTGTTTGCGATGAGCAGTCGTTCCTGCAGCGGTCGTGATAAATCACAGGTGGCATCTTTAACACCAACAACATGCTCAAGTGCGGCAATGCGCGCCATGGTTTCGGGTTTGATATCGATAATGGTTCTGGGTGGCACGTTATAGACAATGATTGGCAATCGTGTGGTTTGGCTCAGTAGCCTGAAGTGTTGGAAAATACCTTCCTGGTTTGGACGGTTGTAATAACCCATTACCTGTAATACCGCGTTAGCACCGGCAGTGGCCGCAATATCCGCATTGGCAATGGCATCGGTTGGATTGTTTGAACCGGCGCCGGCAATAACCGGGATCTGCCCGCCTGATTCATGCACGGCTATTTCTATCACGCGGCGGTATTCGCGTTTATCAAGCGTTGAAGCCTCACCAGTGGTGCCGACCGCGACAACCGCGCTGGTGCCGCGTTCGAGATGGTAGTGAATGAGTTTCTTTAATGCGCCTTCATCGACGGTATGCTGCTGCATAGGAGTGACTAAAGCGACTATTGAACCGTGAAACATCTTCGTCTCCTGAAGACTTGTTAGGCAGCGGCTCAAAATAAAAGGTACAAAAAAACCCCGGAGCCGATGCAGGCTGCCGGGGTTTTGTTATTGAATGTGTTGTAACCGGATTCCTACATGCGCACGTGTTTGAGCACCTGTTTTTTGGAAACCGGTTTGGGTAGCTGGTATGTGGTAAATAGCTTGTTCACAGCCGCATAATGTTTGTTATGTGCGGCAATGTCAATATAGACGGCCTGCCCGTGCTTAAGCGTCTGGTGGTGGAAAACCGTTTTGCCCCGGAAAGTCCGGTGCCATTTCCCGTGCGTTGGGCATTTTAATCCACAGGCGTAGTAGTTTACGTCGTTGCTCTGACTGCGCGTAATCTTTAAAGCCGGTGCGTGAGTGCATAACGGTGTAGTTGTTGGCTAACAACATATCACCCGGTTCGAGCATCATATCGAGGCGCACATCCGGTGCATGGGTAATACGGTCGAAAATATCCAGTGCTTCAATTTCAATCGCAGATAATGGCTGTTGTTGCTGTTCGTGTTCCAGTTCAATGTACTGTCGCAGGTAACGGCATGCGAGCTTACCGTGGTGGTAGCTGAACACGGGTGATTTATTAACACCGTCACCCAGGTGTGCATAGTAAAGGGGCCGGTAGAATAACCCGATGTATTGCGAGTAGTGTTGCAGAAATTCATTGTACACAGCAGCTGAGCTGACCAGACTGGTCAGTCCGCCGGACTTTGCTGTTCGAATGCACAGCAGACCGAACACGTCCGAAAGATCGGTGTGATAAGGCAGGTAGGCGTTGGTTTCGTAAACCCGTGTATCCTTTTTCTTAACATCGCCAACATTCATCACGGTGCCAATCAGATCGCCATTGGGGTTCTGGCAAACCGGTGTGCCCAGATGCAGGCCCACTGCGTAGTAGATGGTTTGTAATTCGGCGTCGTTGTAGCGCTCAACCGGTAAACCGCGCAGCAGTACACAGCCGCGTCCGGTTTCCATTTCATCGCTGCATTGTTGAAGCAGCTCAGCAGTTGAATTGAGCGGGAAATCTGCAGCGCTAAAATCGGGATACCTGAGTCCCCGTGACTTGAGTTGTTGCAGTCCCTGATCAATCTCTGCAAGAACTTCAGCAGAAAGCGACACAACCCAGCTGTGATCATTAGCCAGTTGCGAGCCGCGCCATGCCGAGGGCCCGGTAATTTGTTCGGTAAGTATCTGTTGCAAGGCGACTGGCGCAGAGCTGGAAGTTGCGGCTATGTTATTACATTGCCGGCTGTTCAATAAAGGGGCTCCTGAGGTTGATCAACATGAGTTGATCAGCAGAGGTAACCATAACCGCACACCATAACTCACTGATCAGTGCAGGGCCGGTTTGGTGGTTATTTGTCCGGTGTAGCGGCTGCGTGCGATATCGAGTGCAGCGCCGACAGCGCCGTTGTTTTGTATGCGCTGAATAATTTCAGTGTCGGACAGCAGCACGAGTGCAACCGGCCTGCCGACGCGGTAACCAAACGCGGCTGATGTCGACTTACCGACAATGCGGTCATTGCTATACACCGGTTCATTACCAATCGGCACCGCGTTTTGATCATCAAGCACCATCGTGGCTATGCAGGCTGAAAGCTCGCTGTTTAATGCCTGTTGTAATGCGTCACGCCCGATAAACGATTTGCTGAAGTCTACGGTATGGGAAAGCCCCGCCTGCAGAGGATTGATGTCGGCGTCGAGATCGTGACCAAAAGCGAGGAAACCTTTTTCAATGCGCATGGAAGTCTGTGCAAATGCACCGGCAGGCTGTGCGCCGGCTTTTATCAGATCGCTGCATAACTGTGCGGCGTCGGTGGTTCGGCAGGTGAGTTCCCAGCCCGCTTCACCAACGTAGCTGATGCGTGTTGCCCTGACGGCAATATTGTTTAGCGAGGTTTCGCAATGCCGGTAAAAACCCAGTGTGCTGAGGTTTTCTGCCCCCAGTTGGCTGACGATATCTGTACTGTCCGGCCCCATTAATGCGTAGACGCATAAATCTTCAGTGATGTCTTTTATGGCGACGCTGTCATTGATGTTTTTATGTTTCTTTAACCACGCAAGATCTTTTTTTATGGCACTGGTGCCAGTGTAAAGGTGGTATGTATCGTTGGAAATTCGCAGCGCAATCAGGTCACTTTCATAGCCGCCGCGTTCGTTGAGTAACCCGGTATAGATGGCACGGCCGGGCTCGCGTTTCATGTTGTTGCAGCACGTACGCTGCAGAAAAGCTTCGGCATCACTACCGGCTATTTCGATTTTTCCAAAACTGGAAGAGTCAAACAACGCTGCTTTAGTGTGCGCGTTGTTTACTTCGCTTTGCACGTGATTGAACCAGTCGGGTTTGTCCATGGTCAGCACCGGTTCGGCTACTTTGTTGAAATACAGTGGACGTTCCCATCCAAAAAACTGCCCGAAGTGAGCGTTGTGCTGTTGCCAGATGCTGTGTGCGGCGGTGTGCCTCAGGTCTCTTGCGGTACTCCACTGGTAGCCTGGGTAGTGAATGGCGTAGTGTTCACCGAGTACCTGTGGTGTGCGTTCTGACAATAGCTTTGCCGAGTTAAAGCAGTCGGCAAAGCGCTTCGGGTCGGCTTCTGAAAGATCTGTCGGGGTATGTCCGTTTACTATGCAGTGCGCCAGCGCCATGCCGGCTCCACCACCGGTAGCAACACCAACCGAGTTCATCCCGCAACCCAGAAACAGTCCGCTGGTCTCTGCGGTTTCTCCGAGTAAAAACGAACCATCCGGTGTGAAACTCTCGGGGCCGTTTAACAGCATACGCACCTGGGCATCGGCAAGGCACGGCAGCCGATGCAACGCGTTCTCCATCATTGGTTCAAAGTGATCCCAGTCCTCCGGCAACAGCTGGAAGGCGAAGTCATCACCGATAGATTCGGGAGCCAGTGGTTTTCCCTGTGGTTCAAAGCATCCGACCAGCAGGCCGCCGGAATCGTCTCTGATATACAAATGACTGTCATGATCCGACAGGGTTGGCAGGTTGCCGGTAATGCCTGCCACCGGTTTGGTTAGCAGGTAAAAGTGTTCACACGGGTAGACCGGAACCTCGGCGTTTGCCATCGCGCCTACCTGTCGGCTCCACAGGCCGCTGCAGATGGCAATAGCATCACAGCGGATTCGACCACGACTGGTGTTTATTGCGTGTACTTTGTTGGCCTGCGTTTCAATGCCGGTGACCGCTGTGTTTTCAAACACACGAACACCCCGTGATTTTGCACCTTTGACCAGTGCTGCACAGAGGTCCGACGGGCTTACGCGTCCGTCTTCCGGCGACCATACCGCACCGATGATGTCGTCTGTATTCACCAGCGGCCATCGTTCCTTCACTTCTCCCACTGATACAGAAGATGCCTGCAGGTCGTACAGGTGTGCCAGTGACTCCTGACGTTTAATATGGTTGAGTCGATCTGCATTTGTGGCAATCGATAGTGAGCCTTTATTTATCCAGCCGGTTGATTGGCCGGTTTGCTCTTCCAGTGTGCTGTACAGCGATATTGAGTAGCGTATTAGTTCAGTCAGATTACGGGTTGATCGCAACGCCCTTACCTGTGCCGCCGAGTGCCAGGTGGTGCCTGAGGTCAGTTGATTACGTTCAATCAGAACTGCATCAGTTATACCCAGGCGGGCCAGATGATAAAGCGTTGAACACCCCATGATGCCACCGCCGATCACAACAACTGAAGCATGAGAAGGGATGTCTGAGGTGGTGGTGCTCATAGCTAGCTATTCCACGATGGTTGTACATTGTTGTAGTAGCTGATCTATTTCAGACTGCTCAAGGACGTGCTGTGCAAGACACACTTCAGGGAATGGCGTGTCCGAGTTAACGCTGTCTCTGACCAGTGCGCTGACCCGGCTGTATCCGAGCTTTGGTATCAACGCAGTCGCCAGCGCATAGGATTGTTTTAATTGTTCCGCGCAATGGTCTGTGTTTGCCTGAATACCGATGACGCAATGTTGCGTAAACGAGGTGGTCTGCCGGGTAAGGCTGCTGAGCGATTCAAACAACCTCGACGCCACTGCCATTTCGTAGTGATTGATCTCCAGCATTCCGTCCTGACACGCCATCGCTACACAGGCATGATTGCCGTGAATGACTTGTGATAATTGAATCATCGCCATTGGCAATACGGGGTTTACTTTGCCGGGCATAATAGAAGACCCGGGCTGTACCGCAGGCAGAGAGATTTCCGCCAGTCCACCTGCTGGTCCGGAAGACATTAAGATAAAATCTTTTGCGATTCGGGCGGTAACCGCACTTGCCGTTTCAAGTTCTGCCGACAGTCTTTGCAGTGCGTCAAGATTTTGCATTCCGTCAAACGGGTTTTCCGCTGGTGATAAACTGATATTTGTGTTGTTGTTTAAATGCTTAAAGACTGCGGTTTTATAACCGGCAACTGATCCCATGCCGGTGCCGATAGCGGTGCCGCCAAGCGGTAGTGCAGTAAGCGAAAGTGCGCACGTTTCAATTTTATTGGCAGCTCGTTTTACTGCTGCTGCATAGCCGGAAAATGCCTGCCCCAGTGTCATTGGCTGGGCATCCTGAAGACAGGTTCGCCCCAACCGGAGCGTGCTGCT
The DNA here is from genome assembly GCA_964481315.1 of uncultured Granulosicoccaceae bacterium. Lineage (GTDB taxonomy): Bacteria > Pseudomonadota > Gammaproteobacteria > Granulosicoccales > Granulosicoccaceae. The sequence goes on along the minus strand of CAYZVB010000188.1, from coordinate 4,506 downwards.
GAATGCCTTGGCTTTTGCGCTCAGCGCATCTGACAGATTCTCAAGTTCACGTGATAGCGGCAGCGCCAGTCGATAACAGGCGAGCTTGATTGCCGATGGCAACATGTCGTTGGTCGACTGACTCATGTTGACGTGATCGTTGGGATGGATTTTCTTGTACTGTCCGGGTTCAACGTTGAGTAATTGCAGTGCACGATTGCATATCACTTCATTGACATTCATGTTGGTCGAGGTACCGCCCGAGCCTTCAAGTAATGGCACTGGAAAGTGGCTGTTAAGGGTGCCGGAATGAATGTCATGGCAGGCTTGCGTGATAGCATCTGCCGTTGGTTGATCCAGCCTGCCAAGATCAAAGTTGGCCTGTGCCGCCGCCTTTTTGATGTCGGCAATGGTATACAGCAGTGCCGGTTCCTGTCCAAGTGTTTTGCCACTTAGCGGGAAGTTATGCAGGGCCCGCACGGTATTGCTGCCGTACAATGCGTCAGCGGGGACTTCGACCTCACCCAGACTGTCGACTTCTATGCGGGTGTTTTTCATTGTCCTTGTCTCATTGTTGCAGCATCAGTTCCGCTTAGCCGGTAACGTAGCGTGACTGTCGCAGTTCGGCGTAGGTTGCGATTGCGTTAACGGTTTCCTGTCCGCTGCGTGCGACGGTAACTGCCAGCAATGTTTCTATTGCTGCAACCACACCGAGCATCGATGGAAAAAACTGCGGACTGTCGGTAGATTGCCGAATCAGGACACTGGCTTTGTCTGCGCGCGGTGCGGCAACACTGTCGGTCAAATAAATCAGTGATGCCTTTCGCTGCAGTGCAAAGTCGATGGCATCGACGGTTTGTCTGGCGTAAGGGTTGTAGCTCATGGCCAGTACCACATCGTCACTGGTGAGCGGAATCAGTCCGTCCAGCAATCCGTCACCTGCGGTACGTGGAACCCGCATGTTCGGGACTGCCATTTTGCCAACGTACTGAAGGTATGCGGCCATCCAGTGCGGCGCGCTGGCGGCGATGACGTAAACGGTGCGCGCATTAATCATTAAGTCAGCAGCCTTTTTGATATCGCTTTCATCGAGAGCGTTAAAAAAAAACTCTACATTGGTGTGTGCTGCCTGCCGAAGCTCGTGAATTACCGCAGCCTCGCCGTTGAGTTCAGTGGTGGTCTGCAGGTGGTTTGCGCGCTGTTCAAAATCAAAGCTGTTAAATGCTTTAAGGAACGAGGCCTTGAATTCCGCGTAGTTCGGGTAGTTCAGAGCAGTGGCAAGACGCTCAAGTGTTGGCGGGGTAACACCTGCTTCGCGTGCAAATTCGCGCATTGACAGGGTGGCCACGGTGGCGGGTTTATCGAGCACCAGTTTCCCTGCCTGTTGCAGTTTCGGGCTGAAGGCAGGTAGTTGGTGGCGCAGATCGGCAAACACCTGATGCATTGGCTGGACTCACAGGGCACTGGAAATATAACAATCGATAGATTAACATCGTTTTATAACGTTTGTTATATTATTGTGCAGCGCCATTCAAACCGGCTTGCAAAGAACGGTTTCCATTGCGCGCCAAATTGGTCAGAATGCTCTCACAACCCGCCTGACAGATTGTCTGTCTGCTTTAACCTTGAGGAAAATCCATGAAAACGAAATTACTCGCTTTGTCGACGACACTGGCAGCCACTATGCTCAGCACAACTGCCGCCTATGCAGCCGAGTGCACCAATGATGTCTGGAACCGTGTGATGGAGCGCGGCAAGGTTGTTGTGGGCGTCAAAGCCGATTACAAACCCTGGGGATACCGGGATACTGACGGCAGTATTGTCGGAATGGAAATCGATTTTGCACAGGCCGCCGCCGATGCCATGGGCGTTGAGCTTGAGACGGTTGCAGTACAGTCGTCCAATCGTATGCAGTTTCTCGAGCAGGGCAAAATTGACATGATGATCGCAACCATGTCTGACCGCGCCGACCGCCGTGAGATCGTTGGTATTGTGCAGCCCAACTACTATACGTCCGGCACCAACATCATGGCGCCTAAAGCACTGGGCTTTACAGAGTGGGAAGATCTTCGCGGTAAGCCTGTGTGTGGCAAGCAGGGTGCTTTCTACAATCAGGTGGTTACCGAGCGATACGGTGTAGAGGTTGTTGCCTTTACCGGTAACGCTGAAGCAAAGCAGGCACTGCGTGACAAAAAATGTGTAGCCTGGGTATACGATGACTCTTCCATTGGCTCCGACCTTTCTTCCGGTGAATTTGAAGAGTTTGAAATGCCACTGGCTTCTGAAGATGACAACCCGTGGGGTATGGCGGTACCGCTGGCTGAAAGAGACTGTGTTTTTGGTAACTTCATGTCAGGGCTTACCTTTAACATGCACCAGTCCGGTAAGCTTATTGAGCTTGAAGAAAAGTGGGGCATTCAGGCAACAAAGTATCTGGCTGATAAAAAAGAGCAGTACGGCGACTGGCTGGCCAAGTAGCCGCTGTTGTTGAATGAAGCACGAAAAAGGGGTTGGGAGTCTGCGGGCTCCTTACCCCTTTTTCTTTCAGCCTGCGAATTGAAATATGCTTGAACTGTTTACCGAGTTTTTTCGGCAGCTTGCTGAAGATCATCCGCGCTGGAACTTCATTTTTTTCTACGAGCCAAGGCAGTGGGAAAGAATTGTCAAAGGCTTTAAGTACACGTTGTGGCTGTCAGTTGCCTGCGTAATTTTTTCAGTCATCATCGGTGTTGTCGGTGCCTGGCTGCAGAATTCGTCTTCACGGTTTGTTCGTAACTGTGTGCAGGGCTACATTCAGTTTTTTCGCAATACACCGCCTTTTGTACAACTGTTGTTTTTTTATTTTGCGCTCGGGCAGTTTACACCGGCTGTCACTGGCCCCGATGGCTGGACAGAAATACCCATTGTGTCCAACGTTGGCTGGGCAATTATTTCCCTGTCGTTTTTTGCCGGCGCCTTCAACGTTGAAATTTTTAGGAGCGGTATTGAGGCGGTTCCGGAATCTACTCAGGAAGCTGCCAGCGCGCTGGGGTTTTCGCGCTTTCAAACTTATAAAGATGTGGTATTGCCACTGGCGTTCAGAGTGTCACTGCCTGCGCTAAATAACAATCTGGTCAATCTGGTTAAAACCACCACGCAGGCGATTGGGATTGCCGTACCGGAATTGTTGTATCAGTGCGTGACCATCTGGAACGACTTTCCAAGCGCCATGTATCCAACCATGCTGTTGCTGTTTGTGACTTTTATCGCACTGGTGGGTGTGCTGGTGTACGGCATGCACCGGTGGGAGCGTGCCATGAAAATTCCAGGTTACGGACACTGATATGCGACGATCAATCCCCGGTGTCGATTCGCAGTCATCCACTGACCTGCCGGTACTTAAGCCGTTTGCGGTTAACCACGGCTCACAGCTGTTAGATTTACAATTCTCGCGCTGGCTGGTTTCCATTCCTGGCTGGTTTTGGCTGTTGTTACTGGCCAGTGTGCTGCTATGGCCGGCAGTTGCTTCCGCAGCGTCCGGTTACACAATGCGTCAGGCTTTCGAAGCGCTGTTCAGATGGATTCCGTTTATTGTCACCGGTGGGTTTTTATTTAACGTACTGATTTCATTTTTCGCGATGTTAATCGGTACGGTGGCGGGTGTGGTGCTTGGGCTGATGCAAATATCACCGTTGTCTGTCATTCGCTGGCCGGCCAAGGTTATTACTCAGATATTTAGGAACTCACCGTGGCTGGTGCTTTTGTTTATTGTGTTGCTGGCATTGCCGTTCGAAGTGGAGATTGGCGGTAAAATTATACGCATCCCTGACTGGATGAAAGCGGTGTTTGGCCTGTGCCTGCCGATTATGGCAAATATCTCAGAGGTGGTTCGGGGTGCGGTTAACTCAGTGCCAAGCGGTCAGTGGGAAGCAGCAGAGTCTCTTGCCTACACAAGGCAACAAACCCTGTGGCAGATCATATTACCTCAGTGCTTTAAACGCATGATACCGCCATGGATGAACTGGTATGCGATCTTAACCATGGCAACACCGCTGTGCTCTCTGCTTGGGGTGGAAGAATTAATCACGTTGAGTCGTCAGGCCATTGAAGCCGAGAATAACCGGCCGGAACTGCTGGTGCCGTTTTATGGCTTTGCGTTACTGATCTTTTTTGCTTATTGCTACCCGATAGCCCGCGCGACCATAGCACTGGAACGCCGCTATGCCGTTAAACTTTAATACGCTTTACTCTGGATAACCACTATGGCAAATAATTCCTGGAGTCCGGATCAGCCGATTGTGTCAATCAAAGATGTGCATAAATCGTTCGGTGATCTCGAAGTATTAAAGGGCATCACGTTTGATGTAATGAAAGGCGAGGTCATTTGTATTATCGGACCCTCCGGATCGGGTAAGTCGACGTTGATCCGGTGTATTAACGGACTTAACGATATTAACTCCGGATCTATTACGGTTGAGGGTCAGGAGGTACATGATCCAAAGCTCGACAAGCTCGAACTCAGAAAAAAGGTCGGTATGGTGTTTCAGC
>CAYZVB010000187.1:4371-10692 GCA_964481315.1 uncultured Granulosicoccaceae bacterium | reverse complement strand
CGTGAGGCGAAATCGAGACAGATAACCAGATGCCGGAGAAAACATCGAAGCTTAAAAGGAGGCGTGAATCAATGCCCGCATTCGTTGAAGAGGCACTGCACGTCGAAGGTTTGTTTGATGATTATTGTTTACGTCCGGAATATCAGCGAAATGATTACCTGCTGTGGATCAATCAAGCAAAAAAGGAAGAAACTAAAAAGAAGCGACTTAATCAGATGTTGGAAGAACTGCGAATAGGCGGGGTCTATATGAAAATGTCCCATCATCCATCAGAGAAAGATTGAAGTCTGGGATGGGATGCCGGGAAGGTTAAGCCATCAATGTGGTTCTGTGTGTAAGTATTAAATGGGTCAATCGCTGGCGCGAATTGTTAAAAAAATACGAGCTTGCCTGGTAAGACAATAGACGCCATTTGCTGTGCTCGTTCAGTTGCCGGCAATCGCTCGCGGCGTTTATTAAGTTGTCATGTGACAAGAATAACTAAAAGAGCACACAATGTAGAAATACTATCCGTGTGGATTCTTATAAGTGCATCAAAAGTCGGGTAAAAGACTAGACTCGTTTGATTGAATACCGGAATCTGTAGTTGGAGTCGCTGAATTTCGCACAGCGGATTTAGCACCTGAAAATTGTAAGGATTTTTTGTGAAATGTACAGTTAGAAACATACTCGCTTTAGGCAGTGTAGTGGGATTGTTGCTTTTCGCTTTAGGGGCAGCCGTTGCATCCAACCGCATATTTTACTATCTATCCGGCGCCTGGGTGGCAGATGTGTATGTACAGGGAAAGGGAGAAGCCGGTATTGCTGCAGCTCTTATTGTTGGCGTAGTATCATCAATAGCTATGGGGGTGTTGTACATCTTTATGTTTTGCAGGCTTTATGAAAGGTACAAAAAGAACAAGTGAAGTGTACTGTCGCTGATTTGTATGTTTGGTGGCGGTAGAGTTGCCGAAACAGATCGTATCTGGAGAAATGTAAACATGCCTGATCGAAGAATAGATGTCCTGCATTTTTTATTTTACCAGCAAATCCAGTAGTGGATAGCCGCTTGGTTTCAGAGCATCCGCAAACCTTAGTTCGACAAAGGCTTCCGCTTTGGGCAAGCCGGCTGGCTACTGAGCCCAAATATCACCGACCGTGAAGCCCCGTTGAAATGGATCTGTCGGGTCGACTAAATACTGGCTCATCCCTGAGATCCAGCCGCGTCCGGACAAGCTTGGTACAATGGCATCATACTCTGCAACTTTAGTGATACTCTCGATACAGCCGGTAAAGGTGGTTCGCATGGGGCCGGCATTCACATAGTTTTGTCCCGGCTTGAGCAATCCTTTTGCGTGTAAAACCGCCATCTTGGCACAGGTGCCGGTGCCGCAGGGAGAGCGATCGAGAGCACCGATGATGCCTCCGGGCTTGTATTTTCCACCGGAAACAGAAACCGCACTAATGCCATCGTGACCGGTCTGGTCGGCAGGCGCAGTGAGTTGCGAAATGGTGGGGCCGGTAAACTCAGGGTTCTCGGGGTGAGTGACCGGGAATTGTTCGGCGCTTGCAGCAAGCATCGCTTCACAGGCCTGCACAATCAAACCGCCTTCGTCGGCGGTGAGTTTTAGACCGAACTGCGTGCTGTCGGCGATAACAAAGAACATTCCACCCCAGGCTATATCTGCGGTGATTTTGCCAAAGCCCGGTACGTTAAGCTGCACATCAAGGTGCATAGCAAACGCCGGTACGTTCATAAATTTAACCCGTTCAACTTTGCCGTCTTTACAGGTAGCTTCCACTTTAATGAGTCCGGCGGGGGCTTCGAGAGTTAAGTGAGTTACCGGTTCCTGCATGGCAATAACACCGGTTTCAAGCAGTACAGTCACTACACAAATGGTATTGCTGCCAGACATAGGCGGGTACTCGGTCTGTTCCATAATAATGAAACCTGCTTCGGCATCCGGATGGCAGGGCGGAACAATAGCGTTGCAGCATAGTGCGGGATTACCGCGTGGCTCCTGCAGCATCAGTGTGCGAATGTCATCGTGATGTTCCTGCATGTAGAGCATCTTTTCTTTGACTGACTTACCTTTTAGCTGCGGCACACCGGCTGTGATGACGCGACCGCCTTCGCCTTCAGCATGAGCCTCTACGGCAGTGATGACTTTACTGGCGCGCATTAGGCAGTTGCTCCTTGTGAAAGTCGGTAGGCAGAGTAATCTCATCGTCGGAGACTACTGGTACGGCGTAATTCAGCTATCGGTTATGATCGCTTTCGGATTGATTACATAGTCTATCAGCGCGGGCAGCTCAATCAGCTTACTGCCCTGAAACACAGCCGTACTAGCGGCTATTCATGCACGAAAGATAAGTCATGTGCGCAAAATTGCATGTCAAGCTGAGCATTTCGTGAAGTTCTCGCTGCAGTTGCAACATGTTAGCTTTCGCTGATGCATCAGGGGCTAAGGCCGGTTCATTGGGTATACCAGTTTTGATAGACAACACAGCATCCGGACAATGGCGATGATTTGTCGCTGCCCGCCAGACAAGGCCGGGCCAAGGGTGCGGATTGCAGCAGACCGGCACTTGATCGTGAAGCAGGGCTTATTTGCCTTGGCTTGTTTACCAAACAAATGCCGGCAATGCTGTTTGTACGGAGCCGCCAGAGTAACGTCTTGAAGCCTGTGCACTCTCAGTTTTACTTCGTTGAGGATATGGTCGCACAAAGGCGCGGAACCGATTATGTGTACTCAAGCCTGTCTGACGGTACACTCAGGCTTGTAATCTACAAGGTACAGCAGATGGAAGGCCATATCGAAGCATGGCAGTATCTGCAAAAGCCACGTCAACAGTACGGCAAAGTTGTCATAGAAACAGGGGCTGTTAATGAACAAAACTGAAGCGCTGCGTGCCAAAATGGCAGAAGAGGGCGTTGATCTTATTGCACTTGGCCCGGGGGCGCATCTGCAATGGCTCACTGGTATGCGGCCGCATGCCGATGAACGCCCGCTGGTGTACTGCATTACCGCAGATCACGAAGGCATACTCATGCCTTCACTTGAAGCCGAAAGCGCACGCAGACAAACCGACCTGCCATTCTTTGAATGGTCTGATGCCGAAGGCCCGAATGATGCGCTTGAGCGTTTGCTGGAAGCACAGGGTGGTAACCCGGTACGCTCTATAGTGCTTGATGAAACCATGCGTGCCGATCATGCAGCGCTGATTCAGGACCGCTTAATGAACTCAAAACGTCAGTTTGGCGAGTCGACGATTGGTGCATTGCGAGCCCGCAAAATGCCTGAGGAATATGATTGTCTGAAAGCCAATGCACTGATTGCCGATGCTGCCATGCAGGCTGCATGGGCTGCCATGAAGCCGGGTATGACTGAGCTGGAAGTGGCAGAAGTTGCCCGTGAAAAGTTTGCCGAACTCGGTGCTAAGCCGATATTTACTATTGTTGGGGCCGGTGGCAATGGTGCAATGCCGCATCACCACACTGGTGAGACCAAACTACAGGCTGGCGATGTGGTGGTCATGGACATTGGAGGCGCCCGCGATGGCTTTAGTTCCGATATCACCCGCATGGCCATCATGGGTGAAGCGCCTGAAGAGTACAGCAAAGTACACAAGGTGGTGGAAGCGGCGGTGCAGGCTGCAATTAAAGTGGCGCGCCCCGGGGTACGTGCTCACGTGCTTGACGATGCAGCTCGCGGCGTCATCACTGATGCCGGCTACGGTGAATACTTTATGCATAGACTCGGGCACGGCATGGGGGTAGAAGTGCACGAGCCGCCATACATCTCTGCCTCATCGCAGACCGTGCTTGATGAAGGTATGGTGTTTTCAATTGAACCTGGTATCTATCTGCCGGGGCGATTCGGGCTGCGTTTGGAAGACATTGTGATTATGCGTGCTGATGGCCCGGAAATATTTTCAGAGCTGCCGCGTGATGCTCAGGTGATTAACGGCTGACCGGATGACTGATGCCTTCACATTAGATGTAATTGCGGCGGGCCTTGATGCCGCCGCTACCGAGATGTTTGAGGTGCTGCGCAAGACTGCGATGAGCCCGATCATCTATGAAGTACTGGATGTTGGTACCGGTATTACCAATGCTCGCGGCGAACTGGTGAGTTCGGGCGCCGGCATTCCTTCGTTTATCGGTGTGCTCGATAAATCTGTAAAAGCCATCATTGAAGCAAAAACAGGGCAAATAGATGATGGCGATATATTTGTTGTCAATGATCCAAACTATGGCGGGGTGTCGCACCTTAACGATGTGGTGGTTGCGCGGCCGGTGTTTTTTGATGATGATGTGGTTGCATGGGCAGCATCGATGGCGCACTGGGGAGACATAGGCGGTAAAACACCTGGCTCTATGGCCACCGACACAACAGAAGTTGTTGCCGAAGGGCTGCGACTGCCTGTTATAAAACTGTTTGAGAAGGGTGTGCCGAATAAGGCGGTGTTTGACATTATTCGCTGCAACACACGGTTGCCGGATGCATTAGAGGGTGATTTATGGGCGCAAATATCGGCAGCCGACAAAGCCCGTGAAGTGATTGAAAAACTCTGCAGGCGTTATGGAACAACTGCATTGGATATGGCCATTCGCGATGCGCATCGTGTTGGTGAGGCACGCAGCCGTGCCGGACTGGCAACGTTGCCGAAGGGTCGCTTTGAAATTGAAGAAACACAGGACGACGGTACCGTGTGGTGTGCGGCAATTGAGATTGAAAGTCATCGCTTTACGGTTGATTTGCGTGACGCGCCAAAGCAGGCAAACGGGCCTTACAATACCGGACGTGATGGTGCCGTGGTCGCTTGTCAGAACCTGTTCAAAGCGCTGTGTGATACGGAACGTTTTGCCAATCACGGTTCCTTTACACCACTGAGGGTACTTACTACGCCCGGTACAGTTTTTCATGCCGGGCCAACAGCACCGCATGCGTACTACTTTGAAGTGCGTATGAAATTGATAGATATGCTTTGGCACTGTATGGCAAAGGCAATGCCCGGTAAGTTGCCACAGGGGCACTTCGCATCGATTTTCGGTACTGTGATAGCTGGTGTGCACCCGGACACTCAGCGGCGTTATGTGATGGTAGAGCCACAGATGGGTGGGTGGGGAGCAACTGCAACACGACGCGGGCAGCATGCGATGTTTTCAACCAACCATGGCGATACCTTTAACTGCCCGGTAGAAATTGCCGAGGCGCGCTACGGCTTCGACATCGTACATAAGTCACTCGACATAGAACGCAAGTCGGCGTGTGGTAAGCCGGGCGGGGCCGGGGTAGCCATTGCTTACCAGCTGCGTGCGCCGGCGGTTCTGTCGACCGGTTACTACCACGCGAAAGAACCGGTGTGGTCTACTGATAAGGGCTGTGAAGGTGGAGTGAACAGTCTCACCGTCGAGCGAACCGACGGGCGTATTGATAAGATGGTATTTGCCAGTGGCCAGGCCATTGACGCAGGTGATACGGTAAATATTCGCACCGCTCGTGGTGGCGGGAGTAAGTAGGCGGGAAAACCGCATTGCCGGAGTGGCCTTGCGGCGGGCCCGGGATATCCATTGTTGGGTTAGGTTCTGCAACTTCGCGGAATTACGGGCTTTTTCCGGCGAACCGATGGCAGGTGCCCCGGGCAGATGATTTTGTTCTCTCTGCAGCTGTATACAGTATACGCGGATACAGTATACCATAGGCGTGTGTTCACCCACTGGAGAGAAAATTGAAAATCAAATCACTAGGCTTGAGCATAGCCGCGGCGTTGTTAACGTCGACGGCCTATGCGGATGTTAAGGTCGGTTTCATCGGATCACTCAGTTCTGACACCGGGTTATCGACACTGCGCGGTGCTGAAATCGCTATTGAAGAGCTAAATGCCGCCGGCGGTGTGATGGGCGGTCAGAAGATTCAGCTGGTTACGGCTGATACCGGTGAAGATGTCACTGAAGGGATACGCGCTTACGAATACTTAGCTGAAACCGAAGAAGTAGATTTTATTATCTCGGGCAGTATTGATGATGTATCTCTAGGCTGGTTGCCAAGTATGCAGGAGTACCGCATACCAACTCTCGATACCTGGACTTCCTATATTGGTATTATCGATATGGTCGTGGAAGACCCGGAAGCCATGGCGCCGTATTTCATGAACATTCCTTCTGACGAAGCGCTGGCGACGCTGTACATTAATTTCGGTAAAGATGTACTGAAAGATAAAATGGGCTTTGAAAGTGTTGTGGTACTTGCTGAAGACACAGCGTTTGGTGAAGCGATTACCGGACTGGTGACTGAAGCACTTGCACCAAGTGCCGGAATTGAAGTAACTGATGTT
>CAYZVB010000187.1:3386-4361 GCA_964481315.1 uncultured Granulosicoccaceae bacterium | reverse complement strand
TGTCTGCGCTGGGGCGTGAATACTGGGAAGATACCGGCGGTGCAGGTGGCGGTATTTCCACACTTTCGCCACTGCCTTCAGTTGGCTTTAAGCTCGACCCTGTGAGTCAGGCGTTTGTGGATACCTATGAGAAAAAGTACACCACTCGTCCTGTATTGCCGCACTTTAACGGCTTTAATGCTTATCATGGTTTAAAGCAGGCGATGGCTGCAGCCGAGGCCGCGGACTCGTTTGAAGCGGAAGCGTGGAGTAAGGAAATGATCAAGCAGGATCTGATTCTTGAACTCGACGGTAAAACCTGGCTGCGTTACGGCTTCTGGGACTACGATGAAGTAGAACCGGTTACCGGCCGTACCTATCCGCACAACGCTATCTTTGATATCTCACCACCGTTTGAAGATGCCCAGCCTTCCATGGTGGTTATTCAATGGAAAGAAGATGGCAATGCAGGGGTTGTTTATCCGTTCGAATATGCAACAACAGAATTCGAACTGCCAAGCTGGATTCCGGCTGAGTAACAACTTCTCCTTTCAGGGGCTCTGATCAGAGCCCCGTACCTGCAGAAAATCCATGTTACAGATCTTTGTGCAAGGCATGCTGTTGAGCGGCCTGTATGCGATTATTTCAATGGGCTTTATGCTCATCTTCTCGGTTGGTCGAACGCTGAATCTGGCTTACGGTGCCTACCTGATGCTGGGGGGCTATGCCTACTTCTGGTTATCTCAGCAAATGAATGTACCGGTGATTCTCGGTATTCTTGGTGCGACTGCGCTGGGGGTTTTGGCAGGTTTACTCAAACACACTTTTATTGTTCGGCCCCTGCGAGGAGACTTAATTGCTATTGAAATCACCACACTGATTCTGGCGGTGGTGGTGCAGTCGGCCATTGTGCTTATCTTTGGCGACAGTTCAAAAGTACTGCTGCCAATTGTTCCGGGTGTTGCGACGATTGCCGGTACTCAGGTGACTTATAAC
>CAYZVB010000187.1:0-3376 GCA_964481315.1 uncultured Granulosicoccaceae bacterium | reverse complement strand
AACATTGCCACGGCAATGGTCATTAGCTGGATTGTGATTCTTGCACTGTACCTTCTGGTGAGTCGCACCCACGTTGGCCGCGCCATGCAGGCGGTGTCGATGGATGAAAAGGGCGCTGCGATATCAGGCATTGACCCGGATAAGATTAATCTCTTTACCTGGGGCCTGTCTGGCGGCCTTGGCGCGCTTGGCGGTGTGTTCTTCGCTAGTTATACACAACTGTACCCGGGTATGTGGGTGGCACCGTTAATTATTGCCGTTGCTGTGGTCATTGTTGGTGGTATTGGCTCAATTCTCGGCACCCTGTTGGTCGCGCACATTGTTGGCTTTCTTGAAGTGATAGTGGTGTCTGTATTCGCACCGGAGTTGCGTGGTGTGTTTACGATGATATTGATAATTGCTGTGTTGATCTTACGCCCTCAGGGGTTGTTTGGACGGGCGGAGGGTTAACATGGAACTTAAATGGTATCACTTCGTTCTTTGGGCTTTATTTATTGTCGGTCTTTATTTGCTACCGGAAGTGGTGTCTAAGGGGACACTTAGAACAGCAATTTTTGCGTGCTACCTGGCAGCGTTTGCCGTGTCATGGGATTTGCTGTCAGGGCGCACGGGCTATATCAGTTTTGGTCATCCGTTTCTGATTGGTATTGGTGCTTATACCACTGCAATTCTGAATAAACGGTTTGACATTGCGCCTGAAATTTCAATTCCCATCGCTGTAGTAGTCACGATGGTGGCAGGTTTTATTGTGTTGCTGCCAGCGCTGCGTATTCGAGGGTCTTATTTTGCGCTGGTAACACTTGCGTTTATGGAGCTGATGTATCAGTTGGTGCAGGTGATCCGGCCCGACCTTACCGGCGGTACGCGCGGTATATCCGGTATTGACACGCTTACACGAGGGGCAGTGCAGGGATACTACATGGCAGTTACGGTGATGCTGGTGTTAGCGGTGATGGCGTGGCTGTTAATGCGAACCCGTCTGGGTACCGCACTATGGGCGATAGGTATGAATGAAGACAGTGTGCAGGGTGCCGGGCTTTCCACTACCAAGCTCAAGGCTTTTGCATTTTTGGCTTCCGCTTTTGTTGCCGGTGTGGCGGGTGCGTTTTACGTGCACTACCTCGGGTCTTTGGCACCGCGAGCCATGTTTGATATTAACTTTGTTTTTACCATTCTGGTTGCGGCACTGCTGGGTGGTGCCGGTACGATTATCGGGCCGATTCTTGGTGCGTTTTTTCTGGTCTTTCTGCTGGAGTGGCTGCGACCGTGGCTGCCGGGCTCTGAGCGTTATCTGGTGTACGGAACGGTGGCAATGGTTCTGTATATGTACCGGCCAAAAGGCATTATATCTATTGTGACCAAGGGCTTTGAAAAACTCACCGGAGCACGTGCATGACGCCCGCCATTGAGGTGCGTAACCTGGTCATGCGGTTTGGTGGTCTGGTGGCAACAAACGATCTGAGCTTTCATGTGAATGAAGGTGAGTCGCTTGGGGTTATCGGCCCTAATGGCGCTGGCAAAACTACTGTGTTTTCTTTAATTATGGGGCAGCTGCGTCAGACCAGCGGTGACATTTTTTTTAAAGGTCAAAACATTAATACACTGGCAACTGAGCAGCGCATTGCGCTTGGTTTAAGCCGCACTTATCAGGTACCTCAGCCGTATCATGATCTTACTGTTCGTGAAAATATACGCGTGGGGTTAATGCCAAATTCCCTGTGGCATATGATTGTCGGGCGTTCCGATGTTGTGCGCGAAACTGAACTTGGGGAGATGGTTGGCTTCTCAGCTGCTGCTATGGAACGTCCCGCCTCTGAGCTTACGATGGGTGATCTGCGTAAGCTTGAGTTTGCACGAACGCTCGCTACCGGGGCCAAAGTGCTGTTGCTGGATGAAGTATTTGCAGGGCTTACCAGCGGTGAAATTGCCACTATTTCTTCACTGATTCAGGGCTTGCGGCAAAGTGGTTTTACTTTTCTGATGGTGAGCCACGATCTGCCGGCCATGGAGCCGTTAGTTGATCGCGCGATAGCCATTGAACGCGGCAGACTACTGGCAGAGGGTGACTTTAAAACCGTGCTGGCCGACGACAGCGTTCGCGCCTCGTACCTGGGAGGGGAGGTATAAGGATGGCCATTGTTGAAACCAGAAACCTCAGTGCATTTTATGGTAAGGCCCAGGCACTGACTGATATTAATATTGCAGTGGAAGAGGGAGAAATTGTCGGTATTATCGGCGCCAACGGGGCCGGTAAGTCGACTCTGCTCGATGCGATTATGGGGCTGGTGAAAACCGGCGGCCATGAAGATCAGCTTTCGCAGCGCTATCCGGCAATGGACAGATTCCGAATTACCGCGTTGGCAAATTTACTGCGTGGTGCAAATCTTGACAGTCATCAATACACGATGGCACAACAAACACTTGCGAACAAGATTCACATTTACTGCCAGGGCGCACTCAAACGTGGCAAGGTTGATCACGTCAAATCGTTTACCGCAAGTTATGCAGATTTGTCGGACGACAAAAACAATATCAGTACTATCGGGTAACCACTATGGCAAAGCTTATTTTCAGATTGCGCAATGTGCCTGATGATGAAGCAGAGGCAGTTAAAACCTTGCCGGATAGTCAATTCTTTAGGGTTCATAAATCTTATATTTTGAACCTTCAACAAATCAAAAAAATAGAAAGACACCAAGCTGAAGTAGGAGAGGGCATTTTCGTGCCTATAGCAGGCAACTATCATTCCGAATTGATGGAGGCACTGAAAAAGCTGTGGACTGTAAAGTAGGCCAACTGAATTTTATTTTCTTTTTATTGTTTAGACTTTCATATGGCAGAAAACCTTATACTACCTGATTCTAAAGATAGAACTGAGCTATACCAATCTATTTACCCTCAGCTGAAAGCATTACTAGAGAGTGAAACTGATTTAATAGCCAATATGGCAAATATGGCCGCTGTGCTGAAAGAAGCTTTTGGTTTCTTTTGGGTAGGATTTTATCTCAAAAAAGAAGGCCAACTCGTTCTTGGCCCTTTTCAAGGCCCACTGGCATGTACAAGAATTCCATTTACTAAGGGTGTGTGTGGTCACGCATTTACTAGTGAGCGTACCATTATCGTTCCGGATGTTGATGCTTTTCCTGGTCATATTGCTTGCTCTTCAGCGTCAAAATCTGAAATCGTGGTACCGGTTAAAAACGCTGATGGAGAAGTAGAAGCTGTCCTAGACGTAGACAGTGATTGTCTAAATGACTTTTCTGAGACGGATCAAGAGTACCTTGAAAAACTAGTAGCACAGCTCGTTTAAATTAATTCATGGAATATTCAAAACCAGCCTTCACTAGATCAAAAATCTCACTACTAAGCTGATGTT
>CAYZVB010000186.1:0-10810 GCA_964481315.1 uncultured Granulosicoccaceae bacterium | reverse complement strand
GCTTGGTGACGTTGAAATGGACGCTGCGTACTTCAACGGTCACGTCCGCCCTGCAAACCACATCGACAACCGCGTAGACCGTCGTAAGAAAGCAAACCAAGATCCTGAGAAGCGCGCGGTTCTGGTAGCTCGTCAGCGTGGCGAAGAGGGCGAAGGCGCTGTAGAAACAGTGGTTGCGGTTGCCAAGTCCGAAGCCGAAGACACGGCACTGGCGTTCGCCAAAAAGCACGTCTGCCGATCTGCCACGATCACCACTGACGAGCACGTGAGCTACAACACCCTGCGCGGTCACTACGTCGTTGAGCGTGTGAATCACCAGAAAAACTACGTCGGGCCAAACGGCGAGTCCACCAACCAGGCAGAGTCGTTTTTCAGCCGGTTCCGCCGTAAGCATCTCGGCCAGCACCACAAGTTCGGCAATGTTTACTTAGGCCGGTACGCCAACGAGTCAGCCTACCGCGAAGACACCCGCCGCAAGTCAAACGGCTGGATATTCAAGGACATTATGACCCGCTGCGCTCAAGCGCCTACCTCGCGGGATTTCTGCGGATATTGGCAGGGGAATAAGAAAATGGGCGAAGATTTGGTGTTATAGAACATTAAATCTTCGCTAATACGACAAAACATACAATATATTGTTGTAAACTTCTCAGTGCGCCTCAAGTCTAACAAAGCGGAAAGAAATCGCTTGCAAAAAAGCGAATAACGCCGCTATTCTTGTCGGTTCCCTTGGAGATATCACTGTTGTCAGTATCTGATTTTGCTAATTTGGCTCAACGATTATCTGGTGTTGAGAGCTATGCGGATTTGCGTTCTGTAGTGGCATCATCCTTCCGTGGTGAAGAAGTAGATTCGATCATGATTCAATCTGGCTTGGATGCAAGAATATCTGAGTCGCTGGATTCAGGAATTTACCAAGGCGGATGGGATTCGCTGAAAACCGAGTTGCTAGAGGTCATTCGGGAAAGAAGTTAGGAGATTCTGAGGTTGTTGCAGTTAAAATTTACGAACAAAGCTTCGGATTCAATAAAAAGAGCAGTTCAGCATGTAAGTAATTCAGCGCCAGATGATCTTGAAAAAGCGATAGATTTTGTCAAGGACTTGGGCGACAGCTTCGAACACCTGCAGAAGAACCCGAAGGTCGGTGTGCCCTGTGATTTCACTACGTTCCCTGATACAAGGTTCACTCACTTAAGGCGCTACAACGGATTTATGGTCTTGTATACCGTTCAAGACGATAGTGTCTTAATAATCGAAATCCTCTCTTCTTGGATGTCAGTTTAAAGAAGGTCAAAGCAACGTAGTAGCAGAGGTAACAGTAGTGAGCAGTAAATCCCACGGCACCGTGAAGTTCTTCAACAACGCAAAAGGCTACGGAATCATTGTCAGCGACGAAGGTGATGATCATTTCGTCCATTACTCCGATATCGCTATGAACGGCTATAAGAAGCTCGCCACTGACGATCAGGTGGAGTTTGACCAGATCAGTGGCGATAAGCTCTGTGCGGATGTTTAGTAGATGCTTGCTAAGCTCAAGCCGTTTCGCCAGTTGCCGGCAGCTGCGTGGGGTGCCGATGAACGTGTGAGCGTGGCGGCAATTTCAGCACCGGGCTTTGCGTTTGCGTATACCGAGGAGTCACTGCAAAACGTGAATGCAAAGGTGCAGTTGTGGTCAGGCCAGAGCGATGAGCAGGTGCCGACGGCAACCAATGCAGCGTTGCTGGCTGAACGGCTGCCGCAAACACCCGAAACACACTGGGTAGAGAACGCTAATCACTTTGCGTTTCTGGTGATGCCGTGTCGCGAAGCTTTTCGCAAATCAGACCCTGAAGAGTATCAGGTGATCTGTGGTGACCGGGAAGGGTTTGATCGCAGACAATTCCAAAACGATATGCATGTTGAGATGCTGCGGTTCTTTAACGAGGCCTTTGATCTGCAGTAAACGGTTAGCAGCAGAGGTGTGCGTGTGGGGTGACGAACGTTTGTTCGTCACCCTTCTTAACTTACGCTCAGTCCATCGCGGTGGCTTCAATTTCAAACATCAGGCCGTCGATGGCCAGTCGACTCACGCCGAGTAGCGTCATGGGCGGGGCAACGCCTGCCGCACCAAAGCGGGCACCCATTAAATCAAAATGCTTCAGCGCTTCATCGACATCGGTGGCGTAAACGCCAAGCCGGGTAACATTGGCCAGGCTCATGCCGCCCGCCTTTATCACTGCTTCCAGATTATCCAGCGCCAGTGCAATCTGGTTGCGCATGTCACCCGGGTGTTGCGGTGCACCGTTGGCGTCGACGGCAGTCTGTCCGGCACAGATCAACTGCCGGCTGCTGTTTTCAATTAGCTCGGCCTGGTTGTAGCCGACCTGAACAGACCAGTTCCAGGGGTTTACGGGGGTGCGATTCATTGTTTGTCTCCATCATTGGCCGGTGCATTCCGGTGATGGCTACTATGGCAGTGGCCACTGACAACCCTGTGTCAGGAGGGTGGTTTGCTGTTATTCCAGTGATCTGCCAGTTGTTGTGCATGGGTCTGCAGTGCCTGTCTGACCGGGTCGCCTTTTAGCACCTGTACCTCGTTAATGTATTGCAGCAGCCAACGCGACAGATACTCCGGCACGTGGGTGAGAAAGCGCATTTTCACGCCTTCTGCCACGCGTTCTTCTCCGACGTAACCAAACATGTAGCGCTGCTCGCCAACAAATCTCTCGGCGGCGTTGCCAAACAGCAGTTCTACTTCCAGCAATTCGTTTTTACCCGGACGGTTGTCGAGATATTCTTTAAGCGTCAGGCGGCTGTGGCGTGCAAACTGTTCCTGCAGTAACGCAAAAGATGATATCCGGTCGAGCCTGAAGTCGCGATAATCCTCACGCAGCCGGCACCATGCAATCAGGTGCCAGTGCCAGCTGTAGTAAAACAATCCAATCGGTTCAATCTGTCTGGTGTTGCTGCTGTTGGCCGGAGCGCCGGCCGCTGCCGTGTATTCAATTTCAACTACTTGTCGGCGCACCAGCGCAGTTCGGCATTCGCGCAGCCACTGATCGGCACTGGTGCTGGCTGTGTGCTGCGGTTCTGCTGTGTGTTGCCCGGTGTGATCATTGATGTTGTGCTTATTGTTTTCCGGGGGTGGAGGGTCTATCGGGAAGTGGCTGCCTGTCGGGATGACTTCAATGTCGGCATCCAGTGAGCTCAGGTAGTCTTTGTCTGCCGTGTTAATCACAGCTTTGACTTTGTTCAGTGCCTGTTTGAAGTCCTGCAGTGATTCACTGTCAAGGCTGTTGCTAAGCAGTTTTTCACCCAACAGCAGAGCGGCGACTTCATCGATGGTAAAGCTAACCGGTGGCAGGTGATAACCTTTTTCAAGAAAGTAACCGACACCCGCTTCAGAGCCGATTGGTACACCGGCGTTTTCCAGTGTTCTGATGTCACGGTAGACGGTTCTTTCGGTCACGTTGAAGTGATCGGACAAAAATTTTGCAGTCACCACCGAGCGTGTTTGCAGTAACAGCAGCAGTGAAGTTACGCGATCAAAGCGATTCATTGAGTGATTTGTCATTGGTGCAAAATACTCAATTGCAGCGTAATGATTTACTTGAATTCATGCAGGTTTCTGTCCTTGTTGTGTGCGATCGGGCGTGGCTCAACGGCACGAACAGGTATGGTATCCGAAACTAACGAATCCGGCGTACCTCCGTCTGGTCGTCCGTGTTTGTCAGCACCGTGAGTGCAGTAGTCGAGGTGTTTTCTGAATGCCGGGCAAGACCCGGTGTTGTCGGTGCCTGAGCCATATGTCCGTCATCGTACGTGCTCATGATTCTGAAAGTGCTGCCGTTGAACCGGTTTCACGTTGAGATTTTCATCACATCTTAGGGGTTGCTGTGCCGTGATGATTACGTGTTCCGACGATGATGCTTAAAGGGAGTTGGGTGTGCTGAAGGATTTCTCTACCAATCTGAGTAACCGTCTGGTGCCGTGGGCTGCAGCCAGGCTTTTCTTTGTGTTTTTGCTTATCGCAATGATCATTGCGATTGCAATTAGTGGTTCTGCGGTCTGGTGGGCTGCGGGCAAATCGATTGCCGTTATTCAGGAACAGGCATCCACGACTCAGGTGCGCCTGCTGGCACGGCAGGTTGAAGCCACTCTCGATACACTAAAAGACGGTATCGTTGACTTGCAGAACAGTGAAGATGCCCTGTCGTTGATTGAAACATCAACCGAAAACATTACTCTTTTGGCTGCGCGGCTTAGCGAAAACGGACTCACAGGCAGTGAGCGCGAGATTGTCCTGCTCAATATTCAGTCTGAAGTGTTGGTTCACTATCACGGGCTTCGTGCTAACACGGTTGCACCATCGAATGTCGCGCACCAACAGGCCTTGGCCGGGTATGCGCTAACAGCGCTGCACAGTGACAGTCAGTTGGTTAAAGTTGCACTGATGTATGAGGGCGCTGTGGCAAAAGTCGCTGTATTTTCGCCTTTATATCGCAATGAAAAACTAATCGGCAGTTTGGCCGTCAGCACATTGCTGCGTCCCGGTCTGTTACTGGGTGACCAAAGCAGTACTGATCATCTCGTCGAACTGGTTGCGCTGCGTACTTCTGACAGTGCGGCGCACAGCAGTGACTCCACATTGCGGCATGTTGTGCGAGGGACACCGCTTGCCATCAGTTACTCTGCCGGTACACAGCTTCTGAAGGAAAGCCGGCAGGCGCTGGTAAAACAGGTATTGCTTGCGGTATTCGCCAGTCTGCTGGTGGCTTTTGGATTTATTTATCTGCTTGGCGGGCCACTGCTGGTCAGGCCGCACCGCGAATTGCAAAAAGCGATACAACGGGCGGAAGATGCGACCCGTGCCAAGTCGGAGTTTCTTGCCAACATGAGCCATGAAATACGCACACCCATGAATGGCATTATCGGTATGTCGGAGTTGCTGATCGAAACACCGCTGAATCAGAAGCAGCAGGTGTACGTCAGCACCATTTCACAGTCGGGTAACGCACTGCTGACAATTATTAATGACATTCTGGACTTTTCTAAGGTCGAAGCCGGCAAGATAATTCTTGATAAAGATAACTTCGACCTTCACGCAGCGCTGGAAGATGTGGTTTTGCTGTTGTCGAAAAGCGCTCGTGACAACGGGGTTGAGTTAATTTTTGATTACCCGGAATTGTCTTTAACCGACTTTATCGGTGATGCAGGGCGCATACGCCAGGTAGTGACTAACATACTTGGTAACGCAGTCAAATTTACCAAAGATGGTACCGTATGTCTGGCAGCAGAGCTCGAACCATTAACTGACACAGATCAGTGCCAGGTGACACTAACCATTTCTGACACAGGCATTGGCATACCTCCTGAAAAAATAGAGTCAATATTTTCAGCGTTTGAACAGGTTGAGGGAGCCGCAACCAGAGAGTTTGAAGGTACCGGTCTCGGCCTTGCCATTGCACTTAAGCTGGTACAGTTGATGGACGGTGCTATTGATGTTTCTTCAGTACCTGGAGAAGGTTCGACATTTGTCGTTAAGTTTAAAGTTGCGCAAAGCGTTTCTCGCAAGCAGGTGGCTGAAACAACAGCGCCACTGACCATAGACGGTGTCAGCTGTTTGATCGTCGACGATGTGAGTTTAAACCGCCGTGTACTGGCCGATCGCTTGAAGTCCTGGGGTATACGAGTGCGGGCGATGAGTTCCGCAACTGAAGCTCTCGAGTTGCTTCAGCGCCCCGGTATGCAATTCGACTTTGCCATTATCGATTATAAGATGCCTGAGATGGATGGCCTGGCGCTGGCAACAGAACTCAGCCACCAGACCGCGCATGCAGATATGCCGGTAATTCTTTACTCGTCAGAAGAAATACAGCTTGGCGAGAAACAGCTGCAGAAGCAGGGGGTCGATCTGTTACTGCTAAAGCCGGCCAAATCGGAGCTGTTGCGTCAGGGGGTAATGTCGGTGCTGTCAGTTAATGTCCCTGAGGTGGTCGACAACGGGGCAGGTGGTGTTATCGACGCGAATACGTTTACCGCATTACGACCGGGTGCGGCAGCCGCACCGGTGGTGCTAATTGCCGAAGACAATGACATCAATCAGTTGATTATCAGCTCAATGCTGGATGAGTTCGATCTGCAGCTGCACTTTGCCGACAACGGAAAGATTGCTGTGTCCATGTACCGTGACCTTAGACCGTCACTGGTACTGATGGATTGGTCGATGCCGGAAGTCGATGGGCTACAGGCAACACGGCAGATACGCGAATTTGAAAACACGCGGAATCTTAGCCGCTGCCCGATTGTTGCGCTAACGGCAAACGCGATGAAAGGTGATGACGATACCTGCCGTGAAGCCGGTATGGATGGTTACCTTACCAAGCCAATAAACAAGACCACTCTGCATGCCATGTTGAAGTCGTATCTTGTTGACGAGCAGGCCACAGTTCGTAATGCCGGCTGACAATAAAGCCTGTGAATCACCGCCGCTATATTAATGACAGCAACTCGAACTGCAGCAGCTTGCTATTGCGCGGGTCATTGGTTTGCATTCCGGTGTCAGCGGCTGCAGGTAAACAGTGATTTTATCTCCGTCACTGGCGACACGGTCTACAGTGGCTTTTTGGATGCCTGCGTTGCCCGGTGCGAATTCAAAATACAACTGATGGTCTACCTCAGCCGGCAGCGAGGGTTTAACGATGTCTATAAACCGTGCCACCGGCATGTGTTTGGTGGTAGGCAGTGACATGCCGTCGAGCAACTGAATAATCACTTCATGCCACTCATCGGTGCCGCGCCTGCAGTCGAGTGAACTTACCTGTGCATGTTTTATTTCAGTCACATGGTAGCCGCGTCTGATTTCTGTGCCGTTCATGCTAAAAACCAGTGCACCGCCGGTGTGCCGGTCAAGTTCACTGATCAGTCGATTCCCGTCGTACCCTGCCACACTGGCGTTGTTCATTTTATGCTTCCTTTATTTCAATAATTCAAATAATATTGAAATATGAAAGAGAGTCAAGTTATTACTGCGTTGGGGGCGCTTGCCCATCAGTCGCGGCTCAGGGTAATCCGGCTGCTGATAACCGCAGGCGAAGACGGCATGGCGGCCGGTGCCATTGGTGAGTCGATTAAGGCCGCGCCGTCGAAAGTGTCTTTCCATTTGTCGGTGCTGCAGCAGGCCGGTCTGGTAAAAACCCGCCGTGTCTCAAGAAGTATTGTCTATCGCGCCAACTTTGCCGTTATCGGGCGTGTGATGAACTACATGCTTGTCGATTGCTGTAGCGCGGACAGCCGCGTGTTGTCGTGCTGTGGCTTTGGCAAAAAGAAGGGGTCTAATGAGTAAGCGACCACAATGTAATATCAACTCCGGCACAGTTTGAAATGAAATGTTTTTAATTTACAGTTCACCGCCGTTTAAACAGGAAACGGAGTCAGTCAGGAGTCTGTACATTGATCAGTTCTTTTGTAAAGCTAACCGCAGCGGCAATGCTTTGCGGTGTATCGTTTAGCGCCTCTGCCTTTGACAACAGTCGTCAGGGTTTTTTCTTCAGTGTCGGTGGCGGCGTGCACGGCATTAGTGCGGAAAATAACTCGGGCTTCGGCACTGACCAGTCTGAGTCGGCCGGCGGGTTTGCCACATCGTTTAAGATTGGCGGCGGCATTTCCGAGCAGTTTTCGCTGTACTACATTCGAAATGCTTCGTGGTTTAAGTCACAGGTGGATTCAAGCTCTTCGTATACGGTACTGGCCGGTATTAGCGGGATCGGTGGTTCTTATTACCTACAGCCTTCATCTCCCTCTGCCTATGTTATGGGTGCCATCGGTATAGGCGACTATGATGCACCATTTGCCACCAATATCGATCTTGAAGTTGGTGGTGCACTACTGTTTGGTGCAGGGTATGAGTTTTCTAAACACAAAATGCTTGAAGCAAGCATGTTGTTTGTTGATACCAGTGACGATTCCAATCTTGACGAGCGTTCCTTTAACTCGCTGCAGCTCACATTTAATTAATTATATGTGGTACTAACGTCAATCAGGTTTAGCCGGGCTACTTTTCTGTCTGTTGCCGGAATTGTTGCAGCATTGCATTCACCTGCGCTCGATTGCGCAGCTGGTGTTTTTCTTTGTTGTCCGGCACTGAATCATAGAACGCCTGCATTTTGTTGCGACCGGTGTTTCTGGTGCTCCAAATCCAGTGGGTAAACTCCCAGTTGAAA
This sequence comes from uncultured Granulosicoccaceae bacterium, assembly GCA_964481315.1. Taxonomy (GTDB): domain Bacteria; phylum Pseudomonadota; class Gammaproteobacteria; order Granulosicoccales; family Granulosicoccaceae. The sequence goes on along the minus strand of CAYZVB010000186.1, from coordinate 2,609 downwards.
CGTTCAGGGCAGTTCTCCGGCAGGTCCGGTCTTGACTTGCCATAGTGCTTAAGCGTGCGGGTAATCACCCGCCACGCGCGTACTGAAAGCGGGAAGTCAAGCCAGATCAGGGTGTCCGCTCTTTGCAGGCGCTCGGGCCAGGTGGCAGAGTGCCCGCCTTCAAAGATCCACTCTTCCTTGCTATGTACTTCGTGGCACAGCCTGCCTTTTTCTGCCGCCGGTCTTTCGACCCAGCCGGGCTGCCAGTGAATGGTATCGATATGCACAACCGGCAGATGCAATACTTCACCAAGGTGTCTTGCCAGTGTCGATTTGCCGGAGCCGGGCTGACCGATAATCATCACACGTTGTCTGCGAAAGGCTGTCACCGGTAGCTCCCTGTTTTACAGTCGGGTATGGTGTGGAATCTGATCATTGCAGACTGATGTCTGCGGCGCACACCGTAACACAGTGCAAAACACGTTTACCGCAACCGTCAAGTAACTTTGGTGAGTTTACATGCTGTCACTGGTTTTATTACATGGATTATTCGGGCACTTACATTTTCCCGAGCTGCGTCACGCGCTTACCGGTATTGATGTATCGACACCAGATCTGATTGGTTATGGAGCACACCGTTCAGCGGACGTGAGTGATTTGACGCTTAATGATCAGGCGTCGCATGTTATTCGCCACATTGAAGCCAGCTATCAGGCACCGGTACATTTACTCGGGCACTCAGTTGGCGGCGCAGTGGCGGCACTGGTCGCCGCACAACGCCCGGAGCTATTGGCGGGTTACCTGTGTGTGGAAGGCAACTTCACCTTAAAAGACGCCTTCTGGTCGGCACAGATTGCACAGAAGACCGAAGCAGAAGTTGCAGAGATTATTGAAGGGTACCGGGCTGATCCGCGGGCCTGGATGAATGGCGCCGTAGCGCACCCGTCTGATTTAAGTAGCCGGCTGGCAGTAGAATGGCTGGATCATCAGCCGGCCTCTACGATCAGGGCGCAGGCCAGGGCGGTGGTTGATGCAACCGGTAAGGATAGTTACCTGCAGGCGCTGCAACAGACCATGCAGTCGATGCCGGTGACATTAATCTGCGGTGTGTTATCTGCTGAGGGCTGGGACACCCCGGCCTGGGCCAGTCAACAGTGTCGTTTGCGAATTAACATCCCGGGCACCGGGCATTTAATGATGGTCGATAACCCGGTGGCATTCGCAGCAGCGGTAAAGCAATCAATAAGCGCAGATTGGTCTTAGTGACCCTGTATAAATAAAAAGTATCAGTGTCTGAAGGGGGAGTGCAGATCTTTTGATCAGGATCAAATACGTCGGTCGGGTGGTATGTAGCATAGCAGTCACTCCTGGTGAATTGCCGCGGCCCGTATGACCTATGCAACACTCTGCAACCGATAGCGATGCTCCGAAGCTTCCCCGCATTAACAAGATCAGTCCGGGTGACCCGGTTAACTGGTTAAAAGCCGGGTGGGAAGATTTTAAAAACACAGGGTACCGTGGTGCTTTCTACGGCGGCCTTTTTGTCCTGATGGGGTATGCGATTGTCCGAGTGTATGCCACGCGCTGGCAGTTGACCATGGGCCTGATCAGTGGTTTCTTTTTGATGGGGCCGTATATTTGTACGGGGCTTTACGAATTGTCGCGTCAGTTACATCGTGGTGAGTCTGTCAGCCTCAGTGAGTCCATGGTGTGCTGGCGCAGAAACCTGGGCGCTATCGCTTTTTTTGCCGTCATACTGACTTTTGCGATGATCGTGTGGGCCCGCGTTTCAGTGATATTGTTTGCGTTGTTTTCCACCACCAGCTTTCCGACGCTCAAAGGAGTATTGCTCAGCATATTCTCACTCGACAATGCAGCCTTTGTGTTTGCCTGGCTGGGCGTCGGTTTTTTATTCGCGAGTATTGTGTATGCCATTGGCGTGGTGGCAGTGCCGATGATGCTTGATCGCAAAGACGATACGCTGACTGCCGTTTTCACCAGTGTTCGAACGATATTAAACAACCCGGTACCGATGTACCTGTGGGCGGCGCTGGTGGTCATTATTATCGGTGCCAGTTTGTTGCTCGGCTTTTTTCCTCTGGTTGTGACTGCACCGGTGGTTGGGCATGCTACATGGCATGCCTACCGTCAACTTGTCGCAGGTTAGTAAGAAGTTGATTAGTGAAAACCAGTTGGTGACCGGGTAGCACAGTGTTCGGATTCAGTGAGCAGCAGATCGCCACTTTCGGCCTGACATTCGGCCTTGGCGCTTTCATTTTGTATATGTTGTTTATTATCTGGCGTCTTGCCCACGACGCACAGGCCGGCAAGCTCGGCACGTTGGTGCTGTTTCTGGTGCTGGCTGTTGGCATGATTGGTTTTGTCGCCAAGTCGGTGATAGAGTGCCTGCTAAACGTCTAGTCGACGGTGCTGTATTGATCGACATCAAAGCGGTTTCCCCCGGTTAGATTATGCTTCTAGTATGGGAAACTTTAACTCCAAAACCACTGTGGCAACTCGCTGTCGCAATTACTGTGGCAACGCACCATGCTAGGTGCAGCATCGCCGTTTGAAATCAGCCATACGATCACCGCATTGTTTCTGACCGGGCTGTTTGGTGGTGTTCACTG
>CAYZVB010000185.1:0-10850 GCA_964481315.1 uncultured Granulosicoccaceae bacterium | reverse complement strand
TATGATTCCGGTGATTGCGTTCTTCAGTGTGGGTAAGCCTGCAGCTGTTATCACCACCATGATCTTCGGCGGCACACCGGTGGTCAGACTAACCGTACTGGGTATGCGCGGGGTACCGGAATCTATACGCGAAGCGGCCATTGCCTACGGCGCTTCCAAGTGGTACCTGCTGACCAAGGTTGATCTGCCACTGGCTTCACCATCGATTCTGGCGGGTGTAAACCAGACCATCATGCTAAGTCTTGCAATGGTGGTTGTGGCCTCTCTTATCGGTGCCAAAGGGCTTGGCGAAGATGTACTGGAAGCGTTGCAGTATTCGTCGGTGGGTCAGGGTATTCTGGCGGGCTTTGCGATTTTGTTCTGCGCCATGATTTTAAATCAGGTGGTACAGGGCAAGCGTGACTAAAAACTGACTGATAGTATGCTGCCACATCATTAGTCAAGCATCGCAATCACTTCTATTTCAATCACCATCGATTCATAAACAAGTGTGGTGACCGGAATACCGGAAGTAGCAGGCCCGGGTTTGTTATACGAACCGGAACGTATCAGCAGGTTTTCGTGTAGTGCCTGTGCAGAGGCACTGCCCTGATAGAAAGTTGTCACCTTCACTACATCATCAAGTGTTGCATTAAACTCTGCCAGTACCCGTTTAATGTTTTGCATGGCAATGCGCGTTTGCTCAACCATATCGTCAGGGTGTAACACTTCGGCGTTTTTATTTAACGCCACCTGTCCGCCAAGGTGTATCAGATTGCCAAAGCGATTACCGTGTTTGTAAGGCAGCTTTTCGGTCCAGTCCCAGTGATCTTTCGGCCATGAATACTCACGGGTAGCACCAACGCCGGCGGTAACAGCGATTTTGGTCATTAAACCGGGATGTGCAAAACTGCCGACAGCAATGCCGGTAGCGGCCGGCCCCGGGTCATTGAAGTAAGACGCACGAATCCCTGCAGGGGCACTCCAGTTATCAGCGGTACCGTCACCCAGATAAAAAACATTCAGTTTAAGCACGTCATTTATCGATGCATTAACCAGTGACAGTGTATTTGCGAGGCACTCCATCATTAAACGGGTTTGTGCGATCAGATCATCCGGTGACAGCACTTTTCCATCTGCCGATATCGCACAACAGTCACTGGTAAAAACCAGATCATCGCAGCGAAGCGCATGTGAGAAGCCGGCTAAAAGCTGCGGCAATTGCCCGCCCCGGGCGTATTGCACTGATTTACCGGTATCTTCCAACGGACTCCACGCAACTGCTTCAAGTTCAATCCGCATGCCTGGGTAACACAACGCTGGCAAACACACCGTTGAGACTGTCGGCATGCAGTGTTCGGGTGTGGCCTGATCCAGCATCGAAAGAATCAGCGCTTCATCCTTTGCGTCTCCAACAAAGTACACCACCCATCTGACAATCTCCGAAGCACTGGCATTGAGATCGGTGAGGATGTCCTTAACAAAGCCGATTACGTTGCTGCACTGCGCCTCAAGCGAGCCGGTATTCACAACATTGCCGGACTGATCAAGATCGGCCTGACCGCCGGTGAAGATCAGATCACCGCTGCGAACCCCGTGCTGATGAGTGAGTTCAACAGGCCAGCTCCAGTGGTTTTCAGGCCAGCTATAGCTTCTCATGATTTACTTTCCAAAATGACACACCGGCAGAACACGGGCCGGTATCAACAATTGCACTATAGTGTAAGTGAAACAGCGGCGATAACGGAGTTGGGATGAAACTGATAATACGCCTTGCGTTCATCGGATTGCTGACAATCACCGGCTGTGGCGGAGGTACCACAGACAGCGCTGATCCGGCCGGATCTCCCGACCCGCAAACTATCACCGCAAACAATGGTACGGCAACGGATTATTGTGAACAGTACCGGCAACAGAGCAATCCCTACTTCTGTGAAGACTTCACAGACACCAGCCCACCGGCACTGACCGGACTGTTTCCGCCGATGTCATTTCGCGATCAGACCTATCGTGAATATACACGTGGTGAGTTGTTTGATCTTCCCGACCCTGCCCCGGACACTCAGCACAATAACGTCATTAATCTGCATAGCGACACCGTGGACGGAATGAACTTCCGGCAATATGCACAGGCGCTTGCATCCGTTGCTGAAAAATGGGACATCACTGCACACTCTAGAGACGGATACATCCAACCCGGAACCGGTGGAGGATTTAACGACCCTTACTACTGGAACGAACAGTTTTTAATGGCCGATCACAGCCACCGTTGCGGCGCACCGATTGACCTGTCGCAACGGGTTGACCCTGCGCGCAATAATCAGCGCGGTTTTACTTTTATGCAGGAGTTTTTCCAGATTCCTGCAAACTATAACGGTGATGAAAACACGCTGTCCAACTACTGGTTACCAGAGTTTGAACAGCCGATTGCAGAAAACACCGGTCTGCACCCGGTGATCCGCTTTGAAGATATGATCTATGTGTGCGCCGATCATTTAATGACCGCAGCCTACGCCACCGGTGCTTCAAAACTCACCCTTACACCAAACCAGCTACTGGATACTTCATCGGGACAGGGCGTGGTGGAATTCGAAGTTTCAACCTATCGCACCGCGGGCAGAGACTACTGGCAGCTTGACCTAACGCCACTTGATACACACCTGCAACTGCCGGAGGGCGATGTGGTAGCAGACGCAAACGGCAAAGCGGTTAACGGATTTAACATTAATACCGCACTCGATGAAGGGCCAAACGGTATTGCAGACATCCTCGGTAAGATAAACGTATTCCGTACGCTTTTCATTAAGGATGGTGAATACCTGATTGACGGAAAATACCTGCAAACACAGGACAACGGTGCTGTGTATACCAGAGCACAGATCGCCAACCCCGGTAACGCCGAGCGTCTGTCGTTATATGCCAATGCACCGGAAGGGGAAAACTGGGTACTCACGCACAGCAGCTACAACGATGTGATGTACAACTATCTTAACGGTGACGCCAACCCCGATATCACACTGCACAACGTCACCGATAACCGGACCCGCGCTGTATTTCGTTTAACCGTAAGTAAAACACCGGACAATCCGCTATGGGAAGCAGAGCTGTGGGATCAGGTATCGCTGTGCATGCCGCAGTACGGCAACGCATGTGTCGGAGAGTACATTGTGCCGGAGCTACCGGTAGAACTCGTGGTGCAGTTCACTCACTACGCCTACAACACCACCAAGTCATGTGCCGACAATATTGGTCAGCCTCACGACAAACCCGGTGCTGCGTTCCAGAGTTTATGTCATCCGAATACCTACCACTGGGACAACTTTTATTTGTCACCCGGCAAGCCGTTTACGATTATTAAGTCCACAGAGCGCACCGCTGCCGCCAATGGAAGTACCGGCGACCCTGTGATTATGCAGTTCGATGCACCGGCTCCCGACAATGCCAGGCTCAGATTTACAGCACTTACCGGTGCCGAAAACGATGCCACATCACTGCGAGTATCGTTTGACCAGGGTGCTACCTGGCACCAGCCGTCAATGCAATATGAACCGGAAAACGATTTCAATAAGTTCCGTTCATATTTTACCGGATCAGATACTGATACCTATATTCCGGCCGGTACCACACAAGTATGGTTCCGTGCGGCAAACGCGGAATTTCGCGATGCGTTCTGGATACGGGATGCGTCTTTCTGGGTACTGCCATAAAAGCGAAGCGCAGTAATTACCTAAACAACAGGGCGGCATTGCTGCCGCCGCGGTTTTTTATAGCCCGATGAGTTAGCGCGGCTCGCCACCATCGGCCAGATTCTGTGCCTGGGCGATCCATTCATCTCTTTCAATACGTCCCGGGAAGGCCATGGCGTCGTTCACCAGATCGATATCTTTTGCTCCGAATTTGGCAATCTGCCAGAAGTGATAAATGCCAAGTTCGTTGAGCTTATCCTGCAACACCGGACCAACTCCGGAAATAAGCTTCAGATCATCCGGATCGCCTTCAGGGCCATCGAGATATTTGAGTTTTCTTCCTTCCCCGCCCTGCATCAGCTCCTGAGCCTGGGGAATCCATTCATCGCGTTCTATACGACCCGGGAAATTCAGATGGGTGTTAATGTTTTCAATATCAGTGGCGGTAAATTCTGCGATCTGGCTGAAGTGATAGACCCCCATATCGTTGAGCTTTTCTTCGAGCACAGAACCGATACCCAGAATCTTTTTCAGATCATCCGGTTCGCCGTTTGGCGCATCGAGAAATTTGACTGCGGCAGCGGCGGATACTGCCGCAGCGGTGCCCGCCGCTGACTGACCGGAGCTTTCGGAACTTTGCGATGCGGAAGACGATGATTTTTTGGACGCAGGTGCAGTTACACCATTCACTGAAACGATTTCCAGCTCCGTGTAATTCTGCCGGTGGCCCATTTGACGACGGTAATGTTTGCGGCGTCTGAATTTGATGACTTCGATTTTCTTGCCACGACCGTGTGACAACACCTTTGCACCGACCACAGCACCACTGACCAGCGGGTTACCAATGGTAACGTCTTCGCCTTCACCGACCATTAATACCTGATCAATTTCGACGGACTCACCTTCATCAACATCCAGTGATTCTACCCGCAGCTTGTCACCCGGTTTTACCCGATACTGTTTACCACCGGTTTTTATGACTGCATACATTCCAAATCTCTCCGCGAATGGTCGATAGATCGCCCTGCGTGCTACCTTAATCCTGTAAGGCGGGCTACTTGCCGGGCGCAGCTTTTCGAACGTAGCTCAGTACACACCGGTAGTCAATCAGTAATAACCACGGACAAAAGTGCAAACAGCTGAGAATCCGCTATTAAACGCGCTATTTTCCACTATCCGGTAACAGATGATCTGCGCCCTGGTTAAACAATACTTTGTTGTTCTGCGCATTGTGCTGACCCCGGTTTTGTCTGTCTTTTAACAGATCAACGCCACGCCTGACTGCGGGTCGCTCTTTAATACGACTGCGCCAGTCACGCACACGAGGAAAATCATCGAGGGAGGCGGTAAGCGGTTTGGCTATTAACACCCATGGAAATGCAATGATATCGGCAATCGAATAGTCTCCAAGCAGATAGTCACGATCGGTCAGTCTTCTTTCCAGCACTGCAAGATTGCGCTGGTATTCACCACGATAGCGTTGCTGACCATATTCCTGACCTTCAGGTGCATAGTTAACAAAGTGACTAAGCTGCCCTGCCAAAGGCCCCTGATTACCGGTTTGCCAGAAAAGCCATTCGAGCGTTTCTTTCCTGCCTCGTTCATCGGCGGGTATTAGTTTGCCGGTTTTGTTAGCCAGATAGTAAAGGATAGCCCCGGACTCAAAAACACTAACCGGCTCCCCGTTAACATCGTGATCGACAATCGCAGGCATTTTAGCGTTGGGGCTAATGGCCAGAAACGATTCTTTGAACTGATCACCGGCACCAATCTCTACCGGTATGGTGTTATAGGTCAGTTCCAGTTCTTCCAGTGCAATTGAAACCTTCCAGCCATTCGGCGTCGGCCAGTAGTAGAGGTCAATCATGCGTTTCTCCGTGACAATAAACGGCACTGGCAGTGTTTAGTGCTTTGATCTGAGCTTTGCTGTAACCGGACTCCAGCAATACCTCTAATGTATGTTCACCAAGTAGTGGTGCCGGTACCGGCGAATTAAGTACAGTCGATGAAAATACTGCAGGCTGGCGTGCCTGTCGCAACTCACCCGCCTGCGGGTGCTGTGTATGTAAAAGCACATTATTCGCGGCTATCTGTGGATGGCGAATCATTTCTTTTCGGGTTAATACCGGTGCACAGGGTACATCCTGTTGTTCAAGCCTTACTATGGCATCACTACTGGTGAAAGATAACAACGCCTCCTGCGTCAGGCGCGTTCGGGCATCTTTATTCTCTTCTCTTAGTGCTGCAGTTTTAAAGCGCGGGTCGGTTAGAAAGTCGGGGCGTTCAAGCGCTTGTGCAACACCGCGCCAGTCTTTATCAGCAACCACTGCCACACTGATGTAACCGTCTAACGTTTCATAGACCAGATCAATATATGACTGAGCGGTTTCGTGCTCGAGCTCATCACCAACAAACGTATGGCCGCCCATGTCAGAGCTCCACAGAAAAAACGCTACGGTATCGAGCATGGATACCCGGATATGCTGTCCGGTGCCGTTTTTAAGTTTCGCAAAAAGCGCTGCAGTAATAGCCTGTGATGTTTGAATGGCGGTAACTTTATCCGGCACAATAGTGCGCACCAGACGCGGGCGTGCTTCATCAGAACCCGCCTGCACTGTAGTGAGTCCGGATACCGCCTGTATTAACGGATCAAACACCGGTTTTTGTGCATACGGGCCTTCGAAACCGAACCCGCATACAGACACATAGATAATATCCGGCACTATCTCACGCAATGCCGCTTCACCTACGCCAATACGTTCTGCCACGCCGGGTCGAAAATTCTGTATAAAAACATCTGCATCTCTCACAATCTCTTTAAACGCAGCAAGACCATCGGGCTTTTTAAGATCAACAACAACAGAACGTTTGTTGCGATTATTGTTTAAAAAAGAGGCAGAAAAGCCCCCGCGCCTGGTGGCAACACGACGCGAATGATCCCCGTGCGGTGATTCTATCTTTATTACATCGGCACCCTGATCAGCCAGTATCATGGTCGCCAGCGGGCCTGAGATCATACTCGTTACATCTACGACTTTTACCCCTTCCAGTGGTCCTGACATCGATGTGCAGCCTGTGAGTGTGATTAGAGATTTAAAGCGTACAAAAAACCCTCCGTTATTGGAGGGTATAGTCGGTTAGAGCAATAGTGCTGACACAATTAAGTACCAGCCGTGCAGGAAACCCTTCCGCGTGCGGAAGGGTTTAAGCGCTGCCTGCTATGCCAGCAGATCGAATCGATCGGCATTCATTACTTTGGTCCATGCTGCCACGAAGTCTTTTACAAACTTCCCGGCGTTGTCGTCCTGTGCATAGACTTCAGCGTATGAGCGCAGGATGGAGTTGGAGCCGAACACCAGATCAGCACTGGTTGCCGTCCACTTCACCTTGCCACTGCTGCGATCACGGATCTCGTAGCTGCCATCAGATTCAACCGGGTGCCAGCTGTTAGCCATGTCAGTCAGGTTAACGAAAAAGTCATTCGTCAGCTGACCTTCACGATCAGTGAATACACCATGCTTTGAGCCACCATGGTTGGTACCCATGACACGCATACCACCGACAAGCAAAGTCATTTCCGCTGCAGTCAGACCCAGTAGCTGAGCTTTATCAAGCATTAACTCTTCAGGACCAACCGCATACTTTTCTTTTTCAAAGTTGCGGAATCCGTCTGCCAGTGGCTCAAGGACAGTGAAGCTTTCAGCATCGGTCATGTCGTCTGTCGCATCACCGCGTCCGACGGTGAAAGGAACAACAACATTGTGCCCCGCCGCTTTGATGCACTGCTCAAGACCAACGTTACCGGCAAGAACAATGACATCGGCAACAGATGCACCGGTGTCTGCAGCGATCGGCTCAAGTGCTGCCAGTACTTTAGACAAACGCTGTGGTTCATTCGCAGCCCAGTCTTTTTGAGGGGCCAAACGAATTCGAGCGCCGTTTGCGCCACCGCGCTTATCGGAACCGCGGAATGTTCGGGCACTGTCCCATGCAGTGGCAATCAAATCAGCAGCAGGCAGTCCAGCGTCGGCGATTTTTACTTTTACTGCATCGACGTCGTACGAAGTTGAGCCTGCAGGAACCGGATCCTGCCAGATCAGATCTTCACCGGGGACATCAGGACCAAGATAGTTTGGTCTTGGACCCATGTCACGATGCGTGAGCTTAAACCAGGCGCGCGCAAAGGTATCAGCAAAGTAATCCGGATCAGCCATGAACTTCTGACAGATTTCGTTGTAGACCGGGTCAACTTTCATTGCCATATCGGCGTCAGTCATCATCGGGTTGTGACGAATAGAAGGATCAGTCGCATCTACCGGCTTTTTATCGTCCGGCATATCAACAGGTTCCCACTGGTTGGCGCCGGCAGGTGACTTGGTTAACTGCCATTCGTAGTTGAACAGGTAGTCGAAGTAACCCATATCCCACTTGGTCGGGTTGGCAGTCCACGCACCTTCAATACCTGAGGTAAAAGCGTTGGTGGCCTTGCCGTCGTGACCAGGATTGGCCCAGCCGAGACCCTGTGCTTCTAAACCGGTAGCTTCAGGCTCAACACCAATACTGTCAGTGGCACCGCGACCATGTGCCTTACCGACAGTATGGCCACCACAGGTAAGTGCAGCAGTTTCTTCATCGTTCATAGCCATACGTGCGAATGTTTCGCGAACGTGCTTTGCAGTGCGGGCAGGATCAGGGTTGCCGTTGACGCCTTCCGGGTTAACGTAAATCAAACCCATGTGTACTGCCGCCAGCGGGTTGTACATGGTTGAAGGATCGTCGAGATCTTCGTAACGGTTGGCACTGTCAGCCAGCCATTCATTTTCAAAACCCCAGTTGACATCTGTTTCCGGACCCCAGATGTCTTCGCGACCAAAACCGAAACCGAAAGTCTTAAGACCCATGGTTTCATACGCCATGTTACCGGCAAGAATAATCAGGTCAGCCCATGACAGTGCATTGCCATGCTTCTTTTTGACCGGCCATAAGATACGACGGGCTTTGTCGAGACTGGCGTTATCCGGCCACGAGTTAAGCGGTGCAAAGCGAATGTTTCCGCAACCGGCGCCGCCACGACCGTCACCCATACGATAGGAACCGGCAGAGTGCCACGCCAGACGGATCATCAGACCGCCATAGTGACCCCAGTCTGCAGCCCACCAGTCCTGACTGTCAGTCATCAGTGCTTTAACGTCTGACATGACTGCTTCATAGTCGAGTTTTTTTACCGCTTCGCGATGATCGTAATCGGGATCCATCGGATTGGTGCGGGCACCATGCTGATGCAGAATGTCGAGGTTTAGCGAGTTCGGCCACCATTTGGTCACCGGCTTGTCAGTGGCAGTATTTCCGCCGTGGGCGAACGGGCATCCGCCTCCAATATCACCGTCCATCAGTATTCTCCTGTGGTTAAGTAGTTTTATAGTTGCTTGATGTTGCAGTCAGCCAGCGGCTGACCAGTAATAACTGTGTTCGCACGTGACGTTGTATTGTGCAAACCGTTATTTGATTCGTGACAGGCTGTACCTTCATCCCGTTAATCAATACGGCTACTGGCAACCCGGGCAGGTGCCCCAATAGATCACCTCGGCTTCATCGATACGATAGCCGTGATCGTTCTCTGCTGTCAGGCAGGGTGCTTCACCGACCGCACAGTCAACATCGACCAGTGTTCCACATTGCCGACAAATCAGATGATGGTGGTTGTCCACCCGGTGTTCGTAGCGTGCCGCAGAGCCGGCCGGCTGAATACGTCGCAGCAGGCCATGTTCGAACATGGCGTTAAGCGCATCGTAAACTGCCTGCCGCGAGATTACACCGAGCTCCTCGCGTACCGCCACACAGATTTCATCTGCAATGGCATGTGGCAGTGAAGTGACCGCGCGATGCACAGCCAAACGCTGCGCCGTGACCTGCAGTCCTGCTGCCCGCAATGCGTCGGATACATCGATAGTCGCATGATGTTTATGCTTACTCATGCGCTTATATTGAGGCCAATTCTTGACTTTGTCAAGAATTAGGTTTTCTCAATATTCGTGTCCGGTACAGTAGCTGATATTTTTTGGTTTAGTTTTATTACACGCACAAAAAAGCCCGCAAAACGCGGGCTTTTCTTAAACATCTGTCGGCGGTTGTTAACCGACGTTTTTGATCTTCTTCAGTACAGACAATCTGGCTGACGCTTCTGCCAGTTCTGCCGCTGCCGCTGCGTAATCCGGCGTACCCTGCTTTTCGTTCAGTGCCTGTTCGGCACGGTCACGGGCAGCAGTGGCTTCTGCTTCGTCGAGGTCCCCACCGCGAATTACGGTGTCGGCCAGTACGGTAATGACGTGCGGTTGCACCTCGAGCATACCGCCCGAAACAAAAAAGTGCTGTGCCTCACCGCCGTTGTGCACGGCGATGTCGCCCGGCTTAATACCGGTGAGAAATGGCGCATGGCCGGGTGCAATACCGACTTCACCCATCTCCGCAGAGACCACCAGCATTTCTGCCTCACCTGAGAAGATCGCTTCTTCAGCGCTGACGATGTCAACCTGGATTGTATTAGCCATGTTTCGCTTCTCTCAGCCGCTGTTGTTTAGGCAGCCTTTTCCATTTCTTTGGCTTTTTCGACCACTTCGTCGATGCTGCCAACCATGTAGAAAGACTGTTCCGGCAGGTGATCGTATTCGCCGTCAACAATGCCACGGAAGCCTGCGATGGTGTCTTTCAGAGACACATACTTACCCGGTGAACCGGTGAAGACCTCAGCAACGAAGAATGGCTGCGAAAGGAACTGCTGGACTTTACGTGCACGTGCAACAACGAGTTTGTCTTCTTCAGACAGTTCGTCCATACCCAGAATCGCGATGATGTCTTTCAGTTCTTTATAGCGCTGCAGCGTGTTTTGCACGTCACGCGCGGTGTTGTAGTGCTCCTGACCAACAACCAGCGGATCGAGCTGACGTGAAGTTGAGTCGAGCGGGTCAACCGCCGGGTAAATACCCAGTTCCGCAATCGAACGCGCCAGTACAACGGTTGCGTCAAGGTGCGAGAAGGTGGTTGCAGGTGAAGGGTCAGTCAAGTCATCCGCCGGTACGTATACCGCCTGAATTGATGTAATCGAGCCTTTCTTGGTGGAAGTGATACGCTCCTGCAGTACACCCATTTCTTCAGCCAGTGTCGGCTGGTAGCCCACCGCTGAAGGCA
>CAYZVB010000184.1:0-10885 GCA_964481315.1 uncultured Granulosicoccaceae bacterium | reverse complement strand
TGACCTGATCCATCGGCCCTTCGGACTGCACAAAGTTGTAGTCGACAATCAGGCACAGGTTGTCGAGCTTATGAGCGCCGGCCATCATTGCCGCCTCCCACACCTGCCCTTCCTGCATTTCACCGTCACCGATAATCACATAGAAACGCGAATCACGTTGTTGCCTTTTTGCTGCAAGCGCACAGCCAACCGCCACCGACAACCCCTGCCCCAGTGATCCGCAGGTGGCTTCGACAAAGGGACCCATACGCTCCGAGGAATTGATTTCAAGCGTTGAACCATCGGTGACATAAGTGGACAGCAACTCTTTACTAAAGAACCCTCTCTCTGCGAGTGCTGCATAGAAGATTGCAGTGTTGTGCGCAGTGGTGAGAAAGATCCGATCTCGCTCCGGCCACGAAGGCTGTGCCGGATCGAGTCTGGCTTCTGCAAAGTACAACGCAGTGAACAAGTCTGCCGCTCCCAGGCCCTGCTGCACATATCCCTGACCGGAGGGAGCCACCATGTTAACTACATGCAACCGCAGTTGTGTGGCGATTTGGCGGAGGTGTTCGAGGTTGTGCTGACTGGCAGTCATACAGGTCGTAGATCGGCTGTTTTCATCGTCAAAAATGATGTTATCATAAAGGTCTAGACCTTTATACCTTACAGGAACTACTCTTGATTGCGGTAAACCGGGTAGCGAAGCTACAGTGAATCTTCAGGCAATGAAACGCAGTGCAGTACCACTGCATGCAGAAGTTGCCGATGTATTACGGCATCAGATTTTGTCGGGAGAATTATCTTCAGGGGCAAAGTTGCCGGCGCTGAGTACGCTCACCGGGCAGCTCGGGGTGGCCCGCATGACTGTCGTACAGGCAATGAACACGCTTGAGGCCGAAGGGCTTATTGAGCGCTATTCCGGTCGCGGGACTTTTGTTCGCGATGTACAGCTACCCGATCGTGAAACGTTGCATATGCAGGCCGAGCTGTCGCAAATACATTCGATGGTCGAGCAACTGGAAGTCTCGGTTGTCAGCAACCCCGACAATATCGAACATGGCGAACTACCGCTTGAGTCCAACTATCGCTGCATGAAACGAATTCACGCAAAGCATGGCAAGCCATTCTGCTTTGTAGACATTAAGCTCGATAACGACATTTTCGTACTGGCAGAAAAACGCTTTCAAAAAGAGATTGTGGTCAGTGTATTAAAAGAGCTTGGTGTCGCCGTGGCGTCAGCGCGGCAGAAGGTCACTATTTCGTACGCCGACTTTGACCTGGCACAGGCACTGGATATCAACGTAAATTCGGCTGTTTTTCGCGTGTTTCGCGAGTTTTTTGACAGTGAAGCCCGATTAATTTACTCCGCAACCCTGTTCTACCCCGGAGATTCAATGGAGTTCGAAATTGATTTCACTGTCTAGACAGAATTACGTACAACCATCACCGCTTATCTAAACGCACAAACGTTATCCTATGGAGGAGCTATGAAAAACCTGAAAAAACTTGCGCTGGCGGCTATTGCAAGCGTCGCTATGGCCGGGCCTGCGATGGCAGAATACCCTGAAAAACCCATTACGCTTGTGGTGTCGTTTGCCGCCGGTGGTAATGCTGACGTGGTTGCACGCCTGAATGCAGAAGCACTGAGCGAGCAACTTGGTGTGCCGGTGAATGTGGTGAACAAACCCGGTGGCGCGCATATACCGGCTACGATGAGTGTGGTCGAAGCACCCGCAGATGGCTATACCCTGTTTAACTGGTCACCGCCGAGCTTTATGGTAGTGCCGCTAACCCGTGAAGTTCCCTACGATCCACTCAAAGACTTTACGCCGCTGTTTGCAGGCATTTCTGCTTCCAACGCGTTATATGTGCGCAGCGACAGCCCTTACACAACCTTTGAAGAATTCATCGAAGGCGCTAAAAAAGAAAAACTCACCATTGGTGTCAATAACCTTGGGGCACCGCCAAACCTTTCAGCAGTGCAAATGGCCAATGAGTTCGGTCTTGAGTTCAAAACTCTGGCACTGAAAACCGTACCCGCCACAATGGCAGGACTTGTCGGTGGACAGGTCGATGTTGCTGTCGGTCAGGTCGCATCCATATACGCCTATACCGATGAAGTACGACCGTTGATCATCCTCGACAACAATCGCCGTGCTTTTTTTGAAAAAGACCTGCCCGGTGTCAGAACTGTTGGTGAAGCATTTCCCGGTAAAGAAGCCGGTGTCTGGGTTCACGGTGGCCTCGCGGTTAAAAGCGGCACGCCACAGGAAGCCATAGACAAATTACTGGAAGCTTCAAAAGTACTGGGTACCGATGAGTTCAAAGCCAAACTGCCAAAGAGCGTGGGCTATCACTGGGTTCATGGTTCTGAAGGTGTGCAGGCACTCATACAGGAAGGTAAAGATCTGTACTCACCAATCCTTGACAGCCTTGGCCTGCTGCATAAAAAGTAACAGCAGCCACACCCTTCCCTGCACCGTGCCGAAGTGCGGCACGGTGTTATCAACCGGTCTTGCTCAATGCTGACACAACGTCTGGCTAATATCGTCTTTACCGTACTTGTTGTTGTTGCCTGCAGCTGGTTTGCCGTCATCGCAAACGGCTTCGAAGCAAGTGGGTTACTGGCCAGTTCCGGGCTGCCTTCAAAGTTCTTTCCACAACTGTTGCTCGCGTTTACTGCTTTGTGTGCAGTGATTATCGCAGTGCTTTATCTGTTTAAAGGGCAAGCCGGTGGTGATGCCGGTGAAACGGTGTTTGCAGACTTTGCCGAAGCACGGCGTGGCCTGTTAATGATGGCAGTCGCAGTGGCGTGTTATTTCATATGGCAACGGTTCGGTTTTATCCCAATGGCGGTGGTAATGGGGCCGCTAAGTCTAATGGCAATGGGAGTCAAAACGGTCAGCCATTATGTAATTGTGCTGATACTGACCGCGTTTGTGTATGTTGTATTCACCCAATTGCTCAACGTTTCCTTTACGTGACCCATTGTCTGATGAACCAAACAGCTGAAAAACCACATGTACGGTGATTTGCAGGCGCTGGTTTCAGCGCTCACACAACTGGCGCAACCGGTCAGTATTCTGCTGCTGGTGGGCGGTATTGTGCTCGGCCTTGTTATCGGCATCTTACCCGGGCTCGGGCCGCCGATAGCAATAGCGCTGGCTTTACCGTTTACTTTTTATCTCGACACCGTACCGTCGTTAATTTTACTACTGGGCATTTATTCGGCGGCGATTTACGGCGGGTCTATCTCAGCCATTGCAGTCGGTATCCCCGGCACCGGGGCGGCAATAGCCACGGTGCAGGACGGTCACAAGATGTTTAAGGCTGGTCAGGGAGGTGAGGCGCTCGGCTTTTCACTGACCGGTTCAATTATCGGTGGGCTATTCAGTGTGGTGTGTCTGGCCTTAATCGCACCGTTACTGGCACAACTGGCGGCAAAGTTCGGACCACGCGAATATCTTGCCATCAGTGTTTTTGGTCTTGTTGTGGTGGTTCGCGTTGCAGGAAAGAGCTTGTCGAAAGGCCTGTTAATGGGCGGGCTGGGTATCTTTTTAACCACCTGGGGGCTCGATGAACTGAACGGCACTGAGCGCTATACGTTTGGCAGCTATCATCTGTATGAGGGCCTGCCACTGGTGCCGTTTTTAGTCGGCCTGTTTGCGATGTCTGAAGTGATGATTGGCGCTGAGCGGGCATTGAAGAAAATAGAATTCTCACAGTCCAGTCTTACCGTCAAACTGCCCGGCATGCGGCAACTTGGAAAACTTAGAGGTGTACTGCTGCGCTCTTCGATTATTGGCACCATCATCGGCATTATTCCCGGTGAAGGCGCAGCAGTCGGAGCGTTCTTTGCCTACTCTGAAGCAAAACGAAAGTCTGCCACACCGGAACAGTTTGGTACCGGTATTCCGGAGGGGATAGTCGCTCCGGAAACAGCCAACAACGCCACGGTTGGCGGTGCACTGGTGCCGACACTAACACTGGGTGTACCCGGCAGTCCAGCCGCAGCAGTCTTGCTCGGTGCGCTGCTCATTCAGGGGCTTGCTCCCGGTCCGCGTTTGTTTGCCGAACGCCCCGACTTAATGTATTCCATTTTTATCGGGTTGTTTTTAATCAATATACTCATGATGTTTATCGGCCTGCTGGCAATTCGATTTGCGGCGCGATTAATTATGGTGCCAACAACCATTATTCTGCCAACGGTAATGTTATTGAGTTTTGTCGGTATCTACTCTGTTTCAAATAGCTTTTTCAATGTTGGTGTATTACTGGGTGCAGGCATACTGGGGTATATCGTTCGCAAACTTGGTTACACAATCGCACCATTGTCAATAGGCTTTGTGCTCGGCCCTATTCTCGAAAATGCACTGCGACAGTCGCTAACCATTGCCGATGGCAGCTTTAGCGAATTTTTTAACACCCCTATCGGATTAACCATTTATGCAGTACTGGCATTAACAATTTTGTGGGATCGCATCGTCGGGATGCTTAAGCGTGGCGCTACCGGCTGAAATCTAAACAAGTGAATGGTATGAGTGAACAACCAAATATTCTGATCATTTACCCCGATCAAATGCGTTACGATGCGATGGGCTGCAGTGGCAACCCGGTGATTCGTACACCACATATTGACCGGTTATCCGCTGAAGGGGTGCACTTTTCAGAGGCATATACCTCATACCCTATTTGTTGTCCGTTCCGTGCTTCCATGTTAACCGGCAAGTACGCACAGCAACACGGAATGATTCAAAACCACTTTCCGCTTCGCAGTGATCAATCGTTTCTGGCCCAGTGCCTGCGCGATGCAGGTTATCGTACCGGTTATGTGGGTAAGTGGCATTTGGAAGGTGGCCCGAAGCCGGGCTTCGTGCCTCCGGACAGGCGCTTTGGCTTTGAACACTTCATTGGCTTTAATCGCGGCCATGACTATAACTCGTCTATTTACTACGACGATGAGGGTCAGGCTTATCACTCGGCACGTTACGAGCCTGACTATCA
Organism: uncultured Granulosicoccaceae bacterium; assembly: GCA_964481315.1. Lineage (GTDB taxonomy): Bacteria > Pseudomonadota > Gammaproteobacteria > Granulosicoccales > Granulosicoccaceae. The sequence goes on along the minus strand of CAYZVB010000184.1, from coordinate 5,899 downwards.
GACTGACCAGTTTCTCGAATTTATACAATCAGCTGCAAACGCTGAGGACAATAAGCCGTTCTTTGGTTATGTGAGTTACGGCCCGCCGCATTTTCCAATGGAAATGCCAGATTATCTGCGCACCATATACCGTCACGATGAAGTGCCGCTGCCACCGGGCGTACCTAACCCCGAAATGCAGCAACAGGTACAGCAACACAGAAATGATGTGCTGTGCGGCGGCGACCCGCGCAGCGGCCACAAGAGCCATGCCGCACACGAAACAAAACCCAAAGCGGAAACGGAAACCGAAGCGGAAATCAGAGAGTTTATAGCCGAATACTACGGCATGATTTCAAATATTGACTGGAACCTTGGTCGCATACTTAACGAACTCGACAAACTTGGTATTGCCGATAATACGCTGGTGGTTTTTTTAAGCGACCATGGCGATATGCTGGGTCAGCACGGATCATTCTGCGGCATTAAGTGCCAGCCCTATCGGGCGGCGATGCAGGTGCCTTTGATTATCAGATACCCGCAACGTTTCAAGCCACAAAAAACCAGCGCCATGGTCGATGTCGGTGTCGATATGATGCCAACGCTCCTCGACTTGTGTGGCGTTGCACCACCTTCAGAAATGCAGGGACAAAGTTATCTTCCTGTACTGGACAGTAAAGCTTCTAACGCTCGCAATTCAATCTGGTATCAGGTATTTACCCAGACCGGTGGCAACCCCGGTGAATATGCGCCTTATGCACAGCGTGGAATTCGTACCAAAGAATGGCTTTATGTTCGCCACAAAAATGAACGTGTCATTCTGATTGATGAGCTTGCTGACCCTGAAGAACAGATCAATCTGGTCGGCAACCCGGAATACACCACGCTGATGGACAAACTCGATAAACAGATTGAACAGCATATGCAGCAAAGCGGTGACGACTGGGATATGGCAGCTGACTTTCCACCACCGGATTTTCTGACTCATGCTGAAGCAAAGGAACACCTTGAAAACGTGCTGTTACCCTCCGCTATTCACGTCCCGTAGGTAGAACAACTGTGCTGCTTGAAACCCCACGCATAGACAAAGCGCCTTTTGATGCGATCAGCTACGACCTTTGCTCCCGTCGCAAAGATGTGGTTATCGTTAGTGCCGACTTAAGTAAATACACTCAGGTGGTAAGGGTAAAAAAAGACTTACCTAATCAACACCTGGAAGTTGGTATGGCTGAACAGAACCTGATCTCGGTCGCCGCCGGCGTATCGAAAGCCGGCTTCGTGCCGGTCGCCACCACGTTTGCCTGCTACGCAACAAGGCGTGCTTATGATCAAATGATGATCTGTATGGGTACCGGACCACTCACAAACGTGGTGATCGGTTTTACCCCGGGTATTGCCAACCCCGCGCGCATCCATCATCAGGCCGCAGAAGACCTCGGCATGATCAGAGCAATACCCAATGCCACAGTGATTGATCCGATGGATGCGGTAGAGTTTCGACAGGCACTTGATGCAGCGGTTGATATTCCAGGGCTGGTTTACATCAGAGGCCATCGCGGTGATACGCCCGAGTTACTCGATGCTACTGAATATCAGTTTACAACCGGAAGCACTTACCACTTAAAGCGTGGCAGCGATATTGGGGTGGTATCAACCGGTCACGCCACTCAGTGGGTACTTGAAGCATCTGCTCTGCTCGATCAACAGGGCGTTTCGCATTCAATATTACATGTACCGACACTCAAGCCGGTGAACGAAAAAGAAATTGCTGACTTCTGTTTTGCACACAACCAAATAGTGACGGTAGAGAACCATCAGATAGTGACCGGCCTTGGCAGTCTGGTTGCTGAAATTACCGGAGATATCGGCGGTGGCCCCCGCATCAAACGGCTTGGCATTCCCAACCAGTGGGCACCGGGCGGCACACTAAAGTACATACGCCAACAGTTGCAACTTGACGCAGAAGGGCTGGCGCAACAAATACAGGAAGCTGCCAATGGTCAGTAACTCGCCCACCCGCATTCACGAACTTGAAATACTGGCTGCAAAAATACGCCGCAATGTGCTTGAGATTTGCCGCCAGCGCGGCGGATACGCCGGACAGGGAGTGGCCCTGGCAGACATTGCTGCTTGTCTTTATTTTGATGAAATGCGCAGCGATAGTAACGGCTGGTTTCACGACCGTTTTGTGTTATCCAACGGGCATGACGCCATCATGACTTACGGTGCACTGGCCGAACACGGCAGCTACAGCATGGATGATCTTAAAACCTACAATGCAGACGGCACAAAGGTTGATCAAAGCCCGATTGAAGGACAGCTCGGATTCGAAATAACAGCGGGTTCCCTCGGTCAGGGGCCGTCGCAGGCTGCGGGCATCGCCTGGGGCGAAAGGCAAAAAGGCTCTGATAAACGTATCTATTGCCTGCTTTCCGATGGTGAACTGCAGGAAGGAAATGTCTGGGAAGCTGCCATGTTTGCAGGCCACCAGAAGCTGTCTAATCTGGTTTATATAATCGACAACAACGACCTTGGTGCGACTGGATCAACATCGCAAACGCTAAGCGTTGAACCGGTGCCCGAAAAGTTTGAAGCGTTTGGCTGCGCTGCCCGACGAGTTAACGGCAACAGCATTACCGAATTACTGGCCGCTTTTGAAGAAGCCAGGCAAACCCGTGACAAGCCCTACGTGATGGTTTGCGATACGAGGCTGTTTGCAGGCATTAATTGCCTTCAGCAAGCCCTGCCAATGGCGCACTATGTCGCCAAAGCAACCGTAGACTGGGATGCCGGTCTGCGGGAAGTGCAGCAGCGGCTGGACGAACTGAATGCAAAGTAGTAACACATGAGGTAGCGCTTACAAAATGCGCTATCGCAAGTTAACCGCCCTCGCAACCCTGAGTATTAACAAACACCGAATACACAGACGTGCTGGCTGCCATAAACAACCGGTTGCGGTGGGTGCCGCCAAAACACACATTGGCGCAGCGTTCGGGTAAATCGATTCTACCGATCAGTTTGCCATCAGGGTTAAAAACATGCACACCATCAAGACCGTGTTCACCCATGCCCCAGCCGCACCAGAGATTGCCGTCAATATCGACGCGAAAGCCGTCGGGAGTACCCTTTTCGCCGGCGTCAATAAGCACCCGTTGATTGGATAATTTGCCATTGGCTGCAACATCAAGCGCCAGTATCTTTCGCGGCTCTCCGCGTGACTGGACAACATACAGGATGGATTCGTCAGGAGAGAAAGCCAGTCCGTTAGGCTGGTTGATGCCGGTGGCCACTAATTCGATCTGGCCGTTCACATCTACACGATAGACATTGGCTTCGAGTGACGGTGTGTGCTTTTCACCTTCGTAGTAACCGATAATGCCGAACACAGGATCGGTAAACCAGATTGAACCGTCCGAGTGGCAGACTACATCATTCGGTGAATTTAACGGCTTGCCATCGTATTGATCGGCAATCACTTCCAGTTTGCCGTCGTAGCCGGTGCGAACCACCCTGCGGTTAAGATGCTGGCAGGTCACCAGTCTGCCCTGTCTGTCACGGGTGTTACCATTGCTGTTGTCGGACGGCTTGCGAAACACCTGTGTGGTTTCAGATTGTTCGTCCCATCGGTACATGCAGTTGCCGGGCACGTCACTCCAGATCAGTGTGCGCGCATCACCAATCCACACCGGGCCTTCACACCAGCGGAAGCCGGTGGCAATGCGTTCCACTTTTGCCAGCGGCAGCATGTACTGCTTAAAGGACGGATCAACCGCAACTATTGAAGGGTCGGGGTAGCGCTGACTCGGTTTCCAGTCGGTGCCCACCATGCGTGTTTTCCATTGTTTGAGATTGTGCCAATTGTAATGGCAGTCGAGCCCTATGGATATATCGCGGTCGATCAATGACTGTACTGCGTTCGCAGGCGCGTATCCGGTAACACCACCAACCCAGACAGCAAGCACATCAAAGCCATTAACACGCTGAAACCGCCAAAGCCAACACCCGCATACAACCACCCGCCAGACAGAGCAGCTGCAAGCCAGCCGACACTCGCGATAGAACTGTTCAGCCCCATAATTAATCCGCGGGATTCTTTTGGTACGTCTGCCATTGCCGCCAGCAGCGGCGGCCTTGATATACCGTCAAAAAAGGCAAACGCCACACCCAAAACAACAGTAAGCGCGATACCCGGCTGCCACGCAAACCATGGCACCGCAAAAGCGCCGGCAATCACAATTGCCACGGAAAAACTCACACGGCGGTAGGGAAATTTATCTGCAACCTGACCACCGATAAACGTGCCAGTGATATTGCCAATAGCGAACCCGATTAGTGGAACAGCTACGGCGTTAATCAGCATGCCGTATTCGGTACGAAGATAAGACGCATAGTAAAAAGTAGCCAGCCCAAAACACAGCCGCTCGGCAACCAATGCGATAAATAACCTGACCACAGGACCGGTCATTGCGCGCCTTCGGTCCTGTGCAAGGTTAGATCGAACATCGCTTTGTTTGCCTTTTTTACAGCTGATTGGCTTTGTCGTTGCTTTCATCGCGGCAAACATTGCCACAGCGGCTACCAGCGCAAGTCCCGCCAACACTACGTGAATACCACGCCATCCTATCGTAGCCCCCAGCCATGCCGAAACCGGTACGCCAATTAATAATGTAAGCGATTGTCCGGCCATAACATAGCCGAGCGCCCTGCCCTGAAAAGCAACCGGAGACTGCAGAGACACTTCCGCCATTGCAGTGGCAGTAAGAGCGCCACAGAAAACTCCACCAAAGATAGTGATCAATACCAGAGTGTTATAGCTATGCACTGCCGACACAGCGAACATGGCAAAACTCAGCAGCAGCGGAGACAAAATCAATATTCCGCGACGCCCGAAACGATCAGAAGCATACCCGGCAAGGTAGGAAGAAATACCCCACGAGGCGGCGGTTATGCCGAACAAATTGGCAGCTGCAGGCAGTGATACGGACAAGTCGCTGGCAATGTCAGGCAGGAACGGCGCACGTGTACTGCCGGTAGACGTAGCGGCAAACATACCCACACAGGCGGCGAGAACAATTCGCCACGGCATGGCGTTTAACGTAGACATGGTTTGCCTTTAAGGACGACGCTGCGAATGTATCACAAATATATTGGCAGGTATTGACCGCTATCGACACAGTGAGATCGCTGTTGGCTCTGTTAATCAGACTCATGGCACACCACTTCTATACTGTGTCCGTTCGGGTCATTAACGATCGCCGCATAATTCTTTCCACTGAATTGTGGCCTCAACGGTTGGCGAGATACCTGTGTGGTTTCAGTTTGTTCGTTCCATCGATAGCCGGGCACATCGCTCCAGATTGGCGTACGCGCATCACCGATCCATTTGGGCAACTTGCAGCCACGGTTATTAACCCGCCCTTTGACTGTGATGCGAACTGCCAGTATTTTCATACGATGACACATCCATAACCCATGCAGGACATTCACTTTGACTCTACTGCGCGCCGGGCTGTTCGGTTTTCCGCTCAGCCATTCCAGAGCTCACCAACTTTATCAACACTGGATCTCGCGATACCACATTGACGGAAGCTATGAACTGGTCGCAGTCAACAAAGAAGGATTTGAAGCCAAAATAAGGCAACTCGCCGGCGAGGGCTGGCGTGGCGGCAGTGTTACCATGCCGCATAAGGAAACCGCTCTGGCCATCGCTGACCGGGCCAGTGATCGTGCACTGGCAATCGGTTCGTCAAATACACTGGTTTTCGACAACGGTGAAGTCTTTGCAGATAACTTTGACGGGGTTGGCTTTATCCAAAGTGTACGGGATACCGCCGGAGCGCAGTTTGATCCGGATAGACCCGTACTGGTATTCGGTGCCGGTGGAGCGGCCCGTGCGGTCCTGCATGCACTGCTTGAAGAG
>CAYZVB010000183.1:0-10885 GCA_964481315.1 uncultured Granulosicoccaceae bacterium | reverse complement strand
GGTAATGCCGCACTGTGTTGCCAGATAATAGGCAGTTGCCAGCCCGTGGCCACCACCACCGATAATGACAACATCATATTCCTTCTTCGGATCCGGACTGCGCCAGGCGCGCTGCCAGTTTCGGTGGTAGCTCATGGCATTACGTGCCAGAGAAAATAGTGAGTAAGCTTTCATAGCGCTTGTCTTTGTCGGGTGGCAATACCTGCGCGACACAGAGCCGTCTGCCACGTTTCAATACGTCTTAATTACCGCCGATTAAACCTCAAACACACGGTTAAATGCCGGTAGATTTCACGTCACATCAAAGCACGTGCCGAGCCGCGCCATCGTGGTGAAAAAAGGCGTAATGCGTTGTTCTGTAAGCGACGAAAATCAGCCACTTAACGAGTGGCTGGGGCTATTTGTAACAAACCTTAGGTGGGTGTCACACCGCGCAGTCGTTCCGAGCGTCGACGAATCAACTCAAGCGTGGCGAGCAGCGCTATCGACAGAATCACCAGTATGGTAGCTACGGCCAGAATGGTTGGAGAGATCTGTTCACGGATACCGGAGAACATTTGCCTCGGAATGGTGCGCTGCTCGACCGAGCCCAGCGCAATAACCACCACTACCTCGTCGAAGGAGGTGACAAAGGCAAACAACGCCCCGGAGATCACACCAGGCAGAATCAGCGGCATTTGCACCTTGAAAAAGGTACGTACCGGTGTAGCACCCATGCTGTAGGCCGCCTGCACCAGACTGTTGTCGAAACCAACCAGCGTGGCAGTTACCGTGATAATTACAAACGGAATACCCAGTACCGCGTGCGCCAGAATAACTCCAGTGTGGGTGTAGGCCAGACCGTACTTGCTAAAGGCGCTGAATGTACCTGCGGCTGTAATAACCAGCGGCACAATCATCGGCGATATCAGAAACGCCATAATGGTTTTTTTGAACGGCATTTCAGAACGGCTTAATCCCACAGCTGCAATGGTGCCTAGTGTGGTTGCGATGATCGTGGCAATAATGCCGATAAAAAAGCTGTTGCGCATCGACCGCACCCACTGCGAGTTATTCCAGACATCTGTCCACCAGCCGGTGGTCGCCTCGGGGTTGGCCATGCCGTTTATCAGAATATCTTTATACCAGCGCAGCGAATACGCTTCCGGATCGGCCGACAGCATGCCCGGGGTAAACGAAAAGTACGGCTCGACATTAAAGCTGAGCGGCAGAACGATAAGAATCGGTGAAATCAGAAACACGAATATCAGGAAACAGATAAACCTGAACGTGTAGTACCAGAGGCGCTCACCCCACCCTGCATATGCTGGAAGTGCCATACGGTTACCCGAGCTTCATGTTATCAATGCCGACAATGCGGTCGTAAACCCAGTACAGCGTCATTACCACAACCATCAGCACGCCACCGAGTGCTGCCGCCAAGTTCCAGTTGAGGGACTTACGCATGTGATCGTCGATGGTGTTGGAGATCATGGTGCCGTCCTGACCACCGACCAGCGCCGGCGTAATGTAGTAGCCAATGGCAACAATAAAAACAAGTATTGCACCGGCGCCAATGCCGGGTATGGTTTGCGGTGCATAGACACGCCAAAACGCTGTCCAGTTTGTCGCGCCAAGACTTTTCGCAGCGCGGACATAACTCGGTGGAATGCCCTTCATCACCGAGTACAACGGCAACACCATAAACGGCAACAGTATATGGGTCATGGCGATGAGAGTACCCAGCTGGTTATAGATCAGTGAAAACCGACTGTCATCACTGGTGATACCAAAGAACACCAGCAAGTCGTTTACAACACCCTGTGACTGCAGCATGGCGATCCATGCGGTCGTGCGTACCAGAATGGATGTCCAGAACGGCAGTAAAACCAAAATAAGTAACAGATTGCTGGTGCGTGACGGAAGGGTTGCCAGCAGATAGGCAATCGGATAGCCAAGCGCCAGACAGAATACGGTAACGAGGAAGGATATTTTAAGGGTTCTGGTTAACAGCGTGATATGGATGCGTCTTTTTTCATCCTGACGTTCGATTGAGCCATCGCTGTTCAGCTTTAAATCAAGTGCTGCTGCGTAATAACCTATTGTGTATTTTTTGGAGGCGGTTTTCATCGCCTGCCAGACTTCAATGTCTGCCCACTTCTTTTTAACGTCGGGCAGGCTTTCTTTAAACGGCGCTTCTCGCTGGGCAGCTTTTCTCGCACTGTAGGTAAACAGCGACCGGGTACCGGGTTTATCACGGTTAACGCGGGTAGCTACCTTACCTATTGTTTTGTTCTCTCTGGCCACAACCATATCGGCAACAACAGCCGCATACATAGCTTCGGTAGGCTCGGAGGTGGAATCCCACTCTGCCAGCACTTCGGTGGTTTGCGGCATGAGTGTCGCGAAGGTGTCGTCGACAAAAGCGCGGGTCAGAAAATAAACGATTGGCCCGACAAACGTTACCAGCAAAAACACCAGCAGCGGCACAACAAGCAGGAAGGCGCGAGAGCGGCTTCGAAACAGTGCTTTATCAAGCCTTTTCTTCAGCAGCTTGTCGTTTATTTCGCCGGCGGCGGTTTCTACCATAACAAGTGTCGTTAATTACAGGTGTGGTTCGTCAGATGTAACAAGCCCGGGAGACAAAAACTCCCGGGCCCATACAACGTATTACGCGTTTAGCTTATTGAGCCAGCCATGCGTTGAACTGCTCATTCAACTGATCCTGGTTATCAGCCCAGAACTCAAAGTTGTTTTGCAGCGCGTTGGTCATGTTGGCAGGTGCAGTAGGCATGTGCACATCCATCTTCAGGTCAGGGTTGTTGTGGAAAGAACCCACCAGTGAAGAAGAAGACTTGCGAACCGGACCGTAAGAGATCCAGCTTGCCTGGGCTGCCAGAGGCTCGGTGCCGGTTGAGAACTTAACAAAGTCCATAGCAGCTTCTTTATTTGGCGCACCCTTTGGAATCACAAACAAGTCAAGATCCCATACCTGACCGTCCCAAACGATTTCGAATGGCTTATTTTCTGAAGCAACGGCGTTGAAGATACGGCCGTTATAAGCAGTAGTCATCACAACTTCACCGTCAGCCAGAAGCTGTGGAGGCTGTGCACCTGCTTCCCACCAGACAACGCTGTCTTTAATTGAATCAAGCTTGGCGAATGCACGCTCAACACCTTCTTCAGTTTCCAGCACGTCGTAGACTTCACCGGCAGGAACGCCGTCAGCCATCAATGCCATTTCGAGGTTGGCTTTAGGGTTTTTGCGAATGCCGCGCTTGCCAGGGAATTTTTCAATGTCGAAAAAGTCTGCAATGCTTGAAGGCGCTTCAGAAAGCTTGGATGAATCGTAGGCGTAAATAGTTGACCAGACGATATTGGCAACCGCACAGTCATAGACAGTGCCTTCCAGGAAATCGTCAGCAGCAGAACTGCCGTCAGTGCCTGCAGGGAATTCAGAAATATCCATTTCTTCAAGCAGACCTTCGTCACAGCCGCGAATAGCATCTGATAGTTCGACGTCGACAACGTCCCACTTAACGTTACCCGCTTCAACCTGAGCTTTTATTTCTGCCAGCCCACCGTTGTAGTCTTCAGAAACGATGAAGTTGCCTGTCTTTGCAATCCACGGCTTGTGGTATGCCTCGATTTGAGACTTGGTGTATGCGCCACCCCAAGAAACGACGGTGACAGTGTCGGCTGCGTTTGCAGTACCCACTGAAGCGGTAAGTGAAGCGGCCAGTGCGGCTGCCAGAAGTGTTGTTACTTTCTTCATATAGCTATCCTCGTGAACAAGATTCCGGTATGCACCGGTGTTAAAAAAAAGCGTAAAGCCCGGCCACTAAATGACCTACGCATCCAATGCGCGGCAATCCTCCTGCAGCCACCCGACCGTGACAATATCTCCCTCGCGCATAAGCGCATGGTTTGCCGAGTTGGGTACCTTGACGATAAAGTCGTCTCGTCCGAGTAACTCAATGCGTGTGCGAATGTGATCGCCTAAATAAATTAACTCAAGCACGCGTGCTTCGAACAGATTCTGAACAGATGAAGACGCCGGGTCGATCAGCACGCGTTCAGGGCGCAGTGATAAAGTTGACTCATCACCGACTTTACTGACGTTTACTGCGCGCGCATAAACCGGTGCACCGGTTGCTGTTTTCACAACGCAAAAGTCACCTTCGAGTTCGGTAACAGTCCCGCGCAGTTTGTTGTTCTCACCGATAAACTGCGCAACAAATGCGTTGTCCGGTCTTTCGTAAAGCGCATCGGGTGCGGCGAGTTGCTGTATCACACCATCGTTAAATACGGCAATGCGGTTCGACATGGTCAGCGCTTCGGATTGATCGTGCGTGACATATACCACCGTCACACCCAGGTTTTCATGGATGTGTTTAATCTCATACTGCATTTGTTCGCGCAGGTTTTTATCAAGCGCCCCAAGCGGCTCATCCATCAGCACCAGATCGGGGTCGAACACTAACGCACGCGCCACAGCAACACGTTGCTGCTGACCACCTGAGAGCTGTGAAGGCCGACGGTTACCAAAGCCACCAAGCTGCACCATGTCGAGTGCGCGCTTTACTCGAGCCTCGCTGTCGGATGCCGACATTTTTCGTACTTCCAGCGGAAAAGCGAGATTTTCGGCAACAGTCATGTGCGGGAACAGCGCGTAGTTTTGAAACACCATGCCAATACCGCGCTTATGCGGCGGAACATTGTTAATAGGCTGGTTGTCGAGATAAATCTCACCGTGCGTGGCCGGTTCGAATCCGGCAAGCATCATTAGACAGGTGGTTTTGCCGGAACCGGAAGGCCCAAGCATGGTTAAAAATTCGCCGCGCTCTACATCGAGGTTCAGGTCTTTAACTACCAGCGTCTTACCGTCGTAACTCTTCTGGACGTTTTTAAATCTAACGAGCGGGTTTTCGGACATTGGTTTCCAATAGGCTATCTGCTAAGGCTGCCGTTGTTGCACAGCGACGGTTGCACACAGGTACGGTCCGTCGCACATGTGTTTCAATTATTCAACATTACGCCACTTAACATTTACACTTGCTGATTCAGGCAAAGCTAGTCTGACTCAGCCAAAATCCGCACGCAACTGAAGCGGGGATTCGAGTGATCGATCCGTCGCATTATGGCACACGTGCCGCAGCGACAAAAACCGACCACTCAACGGTGCGCTAGCTAAATTTCTTCAGACGTGCGATCAGACTGGAGGTATCCCAGCGACTTCCGCCCATTTTCTGAACATCGGCGTAGTACTGATCAACCATTGCGGTGACTGGCACGGAAGCACCGTTTCTTCGCGCTTCGTCGATCACAATGGAAAGGTCTTTGCGCATCCAGTCGACGGCGAAACCAAATTCGAATTCGTCTTTGGCCATGGTTTCGTATCGATTGACCATTTGCCAGCTTTGCGCCGCACCACCGCTGACCACACTCATGACTTTTTCAACATCGAGGTTGGCAGACTGCGCGAAGTTGATCCCTTCAGCCAGCGCCTGCACCAGACCGGCAATACAGATCTGGTTAACCATTTTGGTGAGTTGCCCGGCACCGGGCTCGCCGATCAGTGCGACATTTTTTCCATACGCCTGAATGACCGGCAGCACCTGATCAAAGACAGGTTGTTCACCACCGCACATTACTGCCAGCACACCGTTTTCGGCGCCGGCCTGTCCACCCGATACCGGTGCGTCTATAAAGTCAAAACCGAGTTCTTTGCACTTTGAGTACAGCTCGCGTGCGACTTCAGCCGATGCGGTTGTGTGGTCGACCAGCACAGCGCCTTTGTTAAGTCCGGCCAGTATGCCGTCGTCGCCGTAAACCACTGAACGAAGATCGTCGTCATTGCCAACGCAGACCATGACAGCTTCAGCACCGGTGGCGGCTTCACGGGGAGTAGCGCAGGCTTTGCCGCCATGCTGTTTGGCCCATTGCTCTGCCTTTGCCTGAGTTCGGTTGTAGACCGCCACCTCATGACCGGCCGCTGCGAGGTGTCCGGCCATCGGGTAACCCATGACACCCAAACCCACAAATGCAACTTTCTTACTCATAGCTCCTCGTCGGCACACAGTGCTGCGCCAGGTAGTCGCGAGTAAGGTTAGCCGGCCAGGCGTTTAATTAGTAAAGCCAGCTTTTCAATACCCGCTTTGATTTTTTCAGATGGTATCGAGGAGAACCCTAAACGCAGGTATGCGTTCTCCGGGCTGGGGCTAAGGAAATAGCTGTCCCCCGACACCACCAGTATACCCTCTTCGCCGGCGACACGTTCAACTTCGTCGGCATCGACACCGGTCGGCAACCTGACCCAGAACGCGGTGCCGCCAAAAGCCGGCGCACGGCTCGACTCGGGCAGAAATTCTTTCAGCGCCAGGTCCATTGCCTCCCAGCGCTGACGATAAGCATGCGCCAGACGATGCACCAGTGAGTCGTGGTGCCCGAGCGCCAGAAAATGCGCAACCGCATTCTGGTTGTTTGCCGGTGGATGCCGAAGCATCAGACGCCGCAGAGCACGGGCTTCGTCGATAAGTGATTTCGGCCCGACCATGTAACCGAGCCGCAGGCCGGGCGCCAGTGTTTTGGATAAGCTGCCAACGTAGATGACGCGATCGTTGCCATCGAGACTTTTTAATGCAGGGGTGGGTGTGCCGGCATAGTTAAGTTCGGATTCGTAGTCGTCTTCGATAATAAGTATGTCGTGCTCGGCTGCACGTTTAAGCAGCTCTTCACGACGTTCAAGCGCCATCGTTGCAGTGGTAGGCGACTGGTGACTGGGCGTGCAATACACCACTCTGCAATCATTAATACGATCATCGACAACCAGGCCGTCTTCATCAACCGGCAGTGGTGTAATGTCGCAGTCGCGCAGCGCCAGAATGTTGCGCGCATCCGGATACCCCGGATCTTCAAAACCAACTTTGTCTCCGGCGTTTACCAGCAGACGAGCCAGTAAATAAAGCGCATTTTGTGCGCCCATTGTTACGAGGATTTGATCAGTGGTTACCCACAAACCACGCGGCGGTAACACCCGGTTTTGTATTTGTTCGAGCAACAGCGGATCGTCGTTGTCTACCGAGTCGGGCATCCAGTCACTAATGGCCTGCACCGCCAGCGACTGACGACAGCATTCCCGCCACTCATTAATAGGAAACAATGCGGGGTCGGTCTGACCGGCGGTAAACGGGTATTCGAAATCTTTCCAGTTACGCAGCGCGAGCCCGAGGTTACGCTGCTCTGACGGACGGGTTTTAATGCGGGCATTCCAGTCGGGCTGAGATGCAGAGCTGTCGACCGGTTTGGGTGCACGCGAAGTGCGACTGTTGACCAGCTCGCGGTTTACAAAATAGCCGCGCCGTTCTTCGGCAATCAGATAGCCTTCATCCATCAGGTGCTGATAAGCATGCACCACGGTGTTACGTGCCACCCCCAACTGCCGCGCCAGCTCACGCGAGGACGGCAACGGTCGATTGTGCGGGATGTGCCCGTCCAGAATAGCGGTAACCAGCGCACGGCGCAGCTGACTCTGCAGGCTCGAACTGCGTTCGTTCGACAACCGGATAAGCTGCCGCCACATCGGCTGATTTGATTTACGCAGACTGTCTGGCTGAGACGTCAAACTATCGCTCTCTGTGCATGGTTAAACGAACGGAAACTAAATAAGTGGATATTGTAGCAAGCCGGCATTCGGCTTAAACAGTGCGTCAACGAACAGGCAGCTGTTCAGGAACACTACGACTACACACAAACCGACCGCTGCGATGAGCCCGTTTCTGACTATCCACACTAGCATATAATCAACCTTTTACCGGAATCAATTTTATGCCTGATACCACTATGCCGCGCATCGTTGCCCACCGGGGTGCCAGCGGCCATGCACCGGAAAATACCCTTGCGGCAATTAAGCTTGCGGCAGAACACGGTGCCACCTGGATAGAGATTGACGTTAACGTTTCCAGGGACGGCATTCCACTGCTGCACCATGACGACGGATTGTCACGCTGCACCAATGGCAACGGTCTGGTGATCGAACACGATTTTGCAGCACTTGCAAAGCTCGACAGCGGCAGCTGGTTCGACGCAGCCTTCGCCGGAGAACCGATTGCGACACTTGAGCAGTGCCTTGACCTGTGCCGGGAGCTTAAGCTTGCGATCAACCTCGAAATAAAACCCTGCAGTGGCTGGGAGGTACCTACCACTCGCAGCATCGCAGAAACCATTAACGCGCAGGCTGAACTGCCACCGATACTGATTTCAAGCTTCAGCCACACAGCATTGCTTGAAGCGGCGCGGCTAATGCCGTCCTTACCAAGATCTTCACTGTTTCTGGTGGCACCACCAGACTGGCAGGCACTGATCACTGAAGCCGGCGCCAGCAACATTCACCTTCATGCCAATACACTGTTAAGCACCGCTGCCGTTGAAGAATTTCACCAGGCCGGCCTGGGTGTGTACTGCTATACGGTAAATTCAGTCGACGAGGCAAATGCGGTATTCAGGCTTGGTGTGGATGGCGTGTTCACCAACTACCCGGCAGAGTTACTGAGCCTTTCGTGATCTGACGCTGTTACATTTGGGTACAGACAGGCGCAGACCGAAGTTGTAAAAACATGCAGGCGAAGTGCGGAATCGACTTGCAACTTATGCAGGACGACCTATCTTCATTTTACGGGTTTTGACTGGCGGTCAAATTTCTACCGGCAGTCACATTAGCCCGAAGGTCACACGATCATCTCCCGTGCGAGCCTCAATCGAATGATCACAGAGTGAGCGTTTTGTCTTCAGTCACTGCCAGTAAGCCTGCAGTCTCTCGCAAAGCCAGAGAATTCGCCCGTCGCGAACAGGAAATTCTCGATGTGGCACTGGAATGTTTCAGCGGTGAAGACTGGGAGTCGGTAACCGTTGCACAAATTGCCAGAATAGTTGGTATTGCCAAGGGCACCATGTACCTGCACTTCGCCAGTAAGCAGGAAATATATGCACGGTTAACGCTGGACTTCTATCGCGACCTGCTTTCACACCTGGTTAACTCGCGCACCGGCAACGGTGCTGAGAGACTCGCCGGCATGATCCGGCAAGCGTTTAGGTTTTACCTGCAGCACCCAAAGTATCGTTGCGTGACACAGTATTGTGAGCGCGAAGATTTCAGACTCAAACTCAACCCCGAAATCGCAGAACAGTTCGATGCAATTGATCACAAGGTTTATCAGTTGCTTTGCAGCGAACTCGAACGCGGCATTGAATCAGGTGCATTCAAACCGCTGGCCATTGACCAGCAGATACTCGGGTTGAAATGTACTTTTCACGGCGCACTGACCATGCTGTGGTGCGACCGTCACAACGAACAAACCGACCCTGAGCACTTTATCAATACAGTTACCGACTACATGCTCGCCCCCATCGTCGCCGGACACTGCACAACAGATCACCCGGCCTCTTCAACACAGATGACCAATCTATCGCAAACGCCTGACAATCAGAAGGCCCTGGAAACTACATAATCATGAATAAATCCGTTCTCATCGCAGGTGCTGCGGTTATCGCACTGGTGTTGTGGATGCTAAGCGGACAGCTTGGATCAAAAGACCAGACAGCAGCAGAAGAAACTGCAGCAGCATCCGCTGAACCGGAAGGTGCCAAAACACTGATGAAGGTTCAGACACGTCAACAATCTGCACAGCAGGTGACCCGTGAGATTGTTATTCAGGGACAGGTGGAACCGCTTAAAGTCATGCACCTGCGCGCTGAAACCGATGGCACTGTTGAATCGCTTCCGGTAAGTAAAGGGCAGCGCATCAATACAGGTGAAGTCATCGCCGAACTCTCTGCCGATAATCGACTGGCTAATCTTGCTGTTGCCAAAGCCAACCAGGTGCAGGCACAAAACGAATACGCCGCTGCAAGCAAACTGCAAAAACAGGGGCTGCAATCGCAAACCGTGTTAAACACGGCGGCAGCAAAACTTGAATCAGCCAACGCTCAGGTACAGGCAGCGCAACTTGAAATAGGCGACACGGTATTGCGCGCCCCTTTTGACGCACTGATCGATAACATTGAAGTAGAGCTTGGTGACTTCCTCGATCGTGGCGGCCGAATTGCCACACTGATCGACAACAGCAAACTACTGATCACAGGGTCGGTACCGCAAAAGAACATTGTCGATGTCAAAACCGGATCACCCGCCGTTGCAAAACTGATTACCGGTGAATCGTTAAACGGTACCGTCAGATACATCTCATCCATGGCCGACTCTGCCACCCGGAGTTTTGGCATTGAAGTTATCATCGATAATCCGCCGGCCAGCACTATGAGTGGTGTCAGTGCAGAGATTAGCATTCCAGTTGAAACTATCAGTGCACACCTGATATCACCTGCAATACTGGCCCTGGACGACGACGGTACACTTGGCGTCAAAGCAGTTAACGATAACAACGAAGTGATTTTCCATGCGGTGTCTGTGGTAAAAACTGAAAGTGACGGCGCCTGGGTTACCGGCATTCCGGACAACGTCACGCTAATCACCCTCGGACAGGGCTTTGTAAACCCCGGTGAGCAGGTACAACCGGTCACCGAGAATAACGATCTGGAATCCTGATTATGAAAACAATCATACAGGCCGCATTCAGTAGCAACCGCGCAGTGATTCTGCTGCTGATATTCTTTTTAATCAGCGGCGTGCTCTCGTATCTGGCGATTCCAAAAGAAGCCGAACCGGATGTTGCGATACCTATTATCTATGTATCAATGAATCATGAAGGCATCTCACCGGAAGACAGCGAGCGGCTGCTGATCCGCCCAATGGAAACCGAGTTGCAAACCATACCGGGTGTTAAAGACATCACCAGTACGGCATCGGAAAGTCATGGCTCTGTGATGCTTGAGTTCGATGCAGGCTTCGACC
>CAYZVB010000182.1:7682-10910 GCA_964481315.1 uncultured Granulosicoccaceae bacterium | reverse complement strand
GGCAGAACCTCCGCTACTGCGAGCGCACCGGATTGCGCCTGAATACGCCTTTATTATCGTCGCGTATGAACAACTATGCTTCTCAAATAAAAACCTATTCAGACACAACCGGACACGCTCTCGCTACGCGGACTTCTACCGCGCAGACTCCGGGCGCAGTGCTTTACTGCTCTTTTACGCCGGCCAGTGCGTTGGCAATGGTACTGGCGTTATGCTGCATTAAATCAAGATAACTGGCTGCTGGTCCGTCTGCGTCTGACAAAGCTCCGGGGTATAGTTTGCCGCCAACAATGGTGCCGGTTTCACGTGCTATTTGCTGTAGAAGTCTCGGGTCGGCGACGTTTTCAACAAATACTGCAGAGATCTTCTCAGCGCGAATCTGTTTGATTAGTTTCGCCACATCGCGTGCAGAGGCTTCGCTCTCAGTGCTAAGACCCTGCGGTGCAAGAAACGTAAGTCCGTAGTCGCGTCCGAAGTACTGGAATGCATCGTGTGAAGTTACAATCGTCCGTGCAGTATCAGGCAATGCCGAGATAAGCTCTTTTATGTGATTGTCTAGCGCTTTAACGCGGGTGATATATTCAGCACGGTTTTCGTAGAAGGTTGCGGCGTTTTCAGGCGATGCTTTTGCCAGTGCATCGGCAATGTTGTCAATGTAAACGACGGCGTTGGTCAGGCTCTGCCAGCCATGTGGGTCGAACTCTCCATGATGGTGGTCGTGATGTTCTTCATCTTCGTGCTCGTCATGATGTGCATCGTCGTCGTGATGTTCGTCATCTTCGTTTTCATCATGTGGCTTATCACCATCGTGATGTTCATCATGGGGCTTGTCATCATCATGATGTTCATCGCCATGCTCATCCATGGAGATGGCTTCTATTCCGTCCGTCGTGACTACCAGATCCCCGTTAAACTCAGCTGCCTCTGCCAGTCGATCCAGCCAGCCTTCAAACTCAAGACCATTAGTAAACAGCACAGTGGCTTCCTTCACCGCTTTTGCATCTGCCGGAGTCGGCTGATACACATGGGTATCACCATTGCGACCTACCAGTGTGGTAACTGAAACAGCGCTGCCGCCAATTTTCTCTACCATATCAGCCAGTATTGAAAACGTGGCAACCACCGGTAGTGGCTCTTGTGCTGCGACCGGGAATGGTAAAAGTGCGGCTGCCGCAGTTATTACAGTGCTGGCCTTGACTAACGCGCGACGTGTAAACATGTTTTTTCTCTTAATCTTTATAGTTCTATTGCGTGAACAGTCCGGGTCTGCTGCACAATCCCGCCCTGTGTGCCAAATAACACGGAAGCAAAATAGAAAGCACCGGCAACCAGAATAATTGCGGGTCCGGAAGGAAGGCTGTAGTGGTATGACAACAGCAACCCGATGTAACTCGCGAGCAATGCAACTACCGCTGCCATGAACATCATTCCACTGATACGTGTGGTCCAGAAGCGTGCAGCTGCAGCGGGTAGAATCATGATGCCTACGGCCATCAGTGTTCCCAGTGCATGAAAGCCGCCGACAAGGTTCATTACCACCAGGGTTAAGAAAACAAAGTGGGTGATGGCACTCAGGCTGCTAACAGAACGCAGAAACTGTGCGTCGGCGCATTCGAGTACCAATGGACGAAGAAACAACGCAAGCATTGCCAGTGACACTGACGCGATGCCACATAACAGTATTAGTGCTGCATTATCAAGTGCCAGTACTGATCCGAACAGCACATGCATAAGATCGACGTTGCTGCCACGGGTAGAGATGATTAATACGCCAAGAGCAAGTGAGATCAGATAAAACGCTGCAAGACTTGCGTCTTCACGCAATGCTGTCATGCGGGTGACATAACCTGAAAGCAGGGCGACGGCCATGCCCGCAGCGAGGCCACCAATGGTCATCGCACCGAGTGACAGGCCGGATACCAGATAACCGATAGCTGCACCCGGTAAGATGGCGTGTGCCATCGCATCACCGGTCAGGCTCATGCGGCGCAGCATTAGAAATACACCAAGCGGTGTTGCACCGGCTGAAACTGCAATGCAACCCAGCAACGCTCGCCGCATAAAACCGAAGTCTGAAAATGGTTGTATCAGTAGTGCTGACAAGGTTTCCCAGATCATGACGGATGCCTGCTGCAGGTATGTGGCGGTCCGCTGCATGCCTCGCACATTTGTCGTGCGCGAAACTGATTTTCCGCTGTTAATACTTCTTCGGTCGGGCCGTGTGCAACCAGTTCACGGGCAAGCAGCAGGGTTTGCGGAAAGTGTGATCGTACAGCTTCAATGTCGTGCAGCACCGCAAGTATAGTGCGCCCTTCGCCATGCCAGCGCTTAACAACACTGATCAGGTCAGCTGTTGTGCCGGCGTCAATTGCATTGAACGGTTCATCGAGTAATACCAGCGGTGAGTCCTGCAGCAACAAGCGCGCAAACAAGGTGCGTTGTACCTGGCCACCCGACAGAGAGCCAATCGCACGCTTTTCAAAACCATCGAGGCCAACAGCAGCCAGCGCCTCTTTGATGCGGTTGTTAAATCCGCGCCCGATACTGCCGAACGGTCCTACCTCCCGCCACAGACCCATAGCAACAAGCTCACGCACCGAGATCGGAAAACTTCGGTCGATCTCCGATTGCTGTGGCAGGTAGGAAATGTCTTTGCGGTCAATTGATCCGAACGTCATTTGCCCCGCCAGTGGTGACAGGGAGCCGGCTAAACCCTTTAGCAGTGTCGATTTGCCTGCGCCATTTGGACCGACCACGGCGGTCAGACTGCCTTCGGCTATATCGGTTTGCAGGTGCATCACTGCAGGGTTGCGGTTGTAACCGAGCGAATAGTTTTCGAAGGCGACAGCAACGCTCATGCGCCACCCGGCGTTGAGGTAGCCCAGAAAAACAACCCCCACAAAGCTGCAATAATAATGATGGCAATGAGCATTCGTCTGGCAGCGCCAAACATCAAAAGGTTGGTGCTTGCAGTGCGTGGTCTGATCATGCGGGTAGGCCTTCACAGCCATGGTGGTTCCGGCAGCGCGGCGCGGCAGCCGGATGTGTTGGTGTAAATCGGACGGACATATGGCTAAGCATAGTTTCTGTATAGATATGATATAACATATCATATTAATAGAAAATTGCTACTGCCGGCAGATGGTAAAGCCAGAGTTATGTCTGACTGGTTGCTCTAATGAGGGTGCTTATCCGTGGGCTGCACATGCGTCGCACAGGCAGTTCATT
>CAYZVB010000182.1:345-7582 GCA_964481315.1 uncultured Granulosicoccaceae bacterium | reverse complement strand
GCGTCGCACAGGCAGTTCATTTCGATTTGCGGGCTGGCGAGTTTGAACCCGGCTGTTTCAACGTTGTTGCGCAGTGCACGTAACGTTGACTCTTTAATACTCACCTCTGACACTTTGTTGCACTGCTCGCAGATCAGAAACTGAGGTACTGCATGTTTGTGATCGCAGGTGATATGTACGCAGGCAACAAACCGATTGGCGAGTTTCAGTTTATGCACCAGCTGCTCGCCTTCAAGAAACTCAAGAATTCTGTATACCGACATTGGCGGCATGGCTTCGCCCAGCACATCTCTGCAGTAGTCGGCTAACTCGTAGGCAGACATGGCCTGTTTGGTTTGCAGCAACCCCTGCAACACCACTTTGCGTTTTTTGGTTAACCGGGAGCCGTTGTCGGTGCATTGTGCTTCGGCATGCGCCAGGGCTTTTTTATAGCTGCTCATCTATCTTCGGCTGCTCACTTGATAGCTGCTGGGGGATGGTTCGCCTGAATCTTTCGCGGTCCCTGAATCTCTCGTGGACCATGATACGCCCTTTGGGCCATGTGTCCTACTGCATGACAGACAATTTGTACGACACGGCGGTGTGAGACATTGCCGGATTGCGGAAACGCAGGCGCGAACGGGTGTGCCGCTGACGTTTCCGCCGAATTGCCGGAGCACACCGTTTTAACTAAAAGATTGTAATGGGAAATAATAATGATATATCGTATCATTTGTGGCGAAATCAAGTCACACCGAATCAGCCAGAAGCCCGATATCCAGCCGTCAATGAGTTTCCAATCCGTCAAAAAGCGAGGTAACTGTCTGTGGGTGCTGCCAGCACTGTTGTTGCAGATGTCCTGCGATTTCATTGGTGAGAGCAACGCCAGAGTGCAGTCTACAGTCAGTGAAGTCGCCGAATATGCTGTTGTCGAATGGACTGATCTGATGCCAGAAGATGATTTACAGGCATTGCTTAATCCACCCGACTATCTGACTGAAGTCGAAGAGGGCTCTGCAGAAGACCAGCGTTTGTACGAAGAGCTTGCAGCCAGTCGAGCGTCTGGAAACTTCGACAATCTCGACCGCTACCAGCAGGCGCTGTTATCTACCGATTTTCGAGCAGAGTTTGACAACAAAAACATTCGAATTGCCGGTTATCTGGTGCCACTTGAGTACAAGAGTGCCGAGCTGGTGACGCAGGCGTTGCTGGTGCCGTACTTCGGTGCCTGCATTCACCTGCCACCGCCGCCGCCAAACCAGGTGATTCTGCTCAACGCATCACAGGGCATTGAGCTTGACGATATGTACCACCCGTACTGGCTTTCCGGAACACTCAACACCTCGCTGCGTGAAAGCGAACTGGCGACTTCGGCCTACGAGATGAATGTTGCCGCCTACGAGCTGTATTCCGAATGATGATGGCCAGTCACGCCACCGGGCCCCGGTGTTGTCGCTGTCTTCTGAATTTTTAACTTTAACCACGAGGATTACTCCATGACATCCCTAACCCGGTTTGTGCTGGCCGCATTGCTTGCGTTCGGTACGTTGGTTTCAGCGGTACACGCAAACAGTCTTACCATTACCACAACGTGGGGGCCGAACGCAGAAGTACCCGACCCGCGTGCCGGCTACAACGGCTGGATGTCCAACCAGGTTGGTGTGACTGAAACATTAATGGGTATCGACTACGACCTGAACCTGTATCCGCGGGTTGCAGAAAGTATCGAACAAGCCTCACCGACTACCTGGCGTGTCACGTTAAAAAGCGACGTGGCATTCCATGATGGTTCTGCGGTTACTGCAGAGGCGGTGGCTGCGGCGATTAACGCGATCTCAGAAGAAGGTAATGCAGGGCACAATGCCCGTGTTGCCAAGTTGCTGGATCTGGCGGGCATTACTACCGAAGGTGATCAGGTGTTGGTGTTTGAAACCAACAAGCCTAACGCGGCGTTTCCGTGGAGTTTATCTGAGCCTGGTATTGCAGTGCTGGGAGCAGCCTCTGATGAGTTTCCGATCAACGCCACCGGCCCCTACGTATTTAAGGAAGCGATTCCGGAACAACTGTATCGCGCCGAGGCCAATGCCGGCTATAGACTGGGTGAGCCCGGATTGAGTGAAGTACGGGTGGTGATATCTGCAGACCCTGCAACAGCGGCACTTGCCTTTGAAGCGGGCGAGGCCGACATGGTCATCAATTATCCTGAAGCAGATTTTGAGCGTATCCAAAGCACCGGTGCGCAGGGTTTTTCTGCACCGACTGCGCGTTTGTATTTTTACACGGTTAATGCTGCCAGTGGACCGATGGCAAATCCGCTGGTGCGTCGTGCAGTATCGATGGCGATAGACAGGCAGGGCATTGTTGATGCTGCATTGTCCGGTGTTGGCGGTGTACCAGCCGGCACAATATACCCGGAAGGCAAAGGCTGGTCTGCAGATATCCCGGTTAACTACGATCCGAAGCAGGCAGAGTCATTACTGGCGGAAGCCGGTGCGGTGAAAGAAGGCGGTCAGTGGATGCTCGATGGTGAACCGCTTGAAATTGATATTGTCACTTATTCAAAGCGCGCAGCACTGCCGCCAACCGCCGAACTGACACAGGCATTTCTGCAGGCGATTGGTGTAGCGGCTAACGTACGTGTTGGTGAATACGGCGCCAGTAATGACGCCATTGCCGATGGTTCGGCTGATATGTTTTTGCAGGCATGGGTCACAACACCACAGGGTGATCCGGGTGGTGTGCTTGAAGGGTTGCTTAAGTCTGATGGCGGTTCGAACAGCGGTAAGTACAGCAATGCAGAACTCGATGCGTTACTGGCTCAGGGGCGTGAGACTTTCGAACATGAAGCGCGCCGCGACATTTACAACAAAGTGCAGGAACTGGTTGCTGCGGAAGCGGCGCTTATTCCGGTATTTCATGTGAGTCAGGTGAACGTAGCGCGTGAAGGGCTGAGCGGCTATGCTGTGCATCCGACAGAGACTTACTGGGTTACTCATGAGACAACGCTTGCCGAGTAATGGCTTGAATTTTCAGCGCACAACGGTTGTGCGCTGAATGACCTTATCTGTCACCGGCCTAAGCGTTAAACGCTCGGGCCGGCAACTGCTATTCCCCACCTCAATTACTATTGAACCTGCTGAAAGAATTGGTCTGGTTGGCGCTTCCGGTTCCGGTAAATCAACATTAGGGCATGCGCTGGTTGATGCACTGCGGGTGCAGGGTGCGAGGGTTGCGCACGTTCCGCAAAGTCCGGATGAAGCGCTCGATCCGCTGCGCAGTATGGCGTTTCACTGGCGCGAGGCAGAGCAGGCGCTCGACTGCGCTCCCAATCCGCAACGACAGAAAGAAATATTTACTGCGCTGCAAATACAGGGCGGTGAGTTGCGACAGCGACCGTGGGGGTGGAGTCGCGGTATGCAACAACGCTTTGTGATTGCGATGGCGTTGATTGGTACCCCCGATTTGCTGGTACTTGACGAACCGACTTCAGCGCTCGACCCGGTGGTGGCAGCGCGAACTATGAATCTGCTGGAAACGGTGCTTAATCAAAATAATACCGCCATGTTGTTAATCACTCATGATATGGGATTGGCGGCAAAAAGAGTTAACCGGCTGCTGGTGATGGATGGTGGCCGTATTGCCGAAGATGCAGTGACTGATGATTTGCTACAGGCACCGGCAACGCCTGCAGCCAGAGCGCTGGCCACCCATCGTTCGTGGCTTACATTGCCGTGCTAACCGTAGACAACATCTCTGTGAAGCGCAGCCGTAAAGTGACACTTGAAAATGTGTCATTCACACTCGGCGGCGGGCAAACCCTGGCGGTAGTAGGGGAAAGTGGGGCCGGTAAGTCTACTTTAATTGCAGCGATACTCGGCCTTGTAAAGTTGAGGCATGGAAAGATTAGCTGGAGCCATGCGCCGGTAAGTTCGTGCCGCCCCGCGCTGGTGATGCAGGAACCGCGCGCGGCGTTTAACCCGGCGCTGTCTATTCGGCAAACGCTGCTTGAACCGGTTGTTGCGACCGGCAGTACGCTTGCGCCCGGTAAGCTCGAACAACTGTGTGATCAGCTTGAGCTTCCGCTTGATCTGCTTGACCGGCGACCGGGTGAGGTGTCGATAGGTCAGGCGCAGCGCGCCGGAATTATTCGGGCGCTTGTGTCAGCACCGCCACTGATACTGTTTGACGAACCGCTATCTGCTCTTGATGCAGTCACACAGAAACAAACCGCAAAGCTGATTGCCGATCTACAAACCGAATATGGTTTTGCGGCCCTTATTGTCACGCACGATCTTGGGTATGCCGCTGCTTATGCCAACCAAATAGCAGTGCTGCGTGCCGGCTGTATTGAAGAGGTTACCCCGGCTGCGGAATTTATTGCTGCGCCGTGCACAGAGTATGGCTGCATGCTGCGCGATGCTGCGATTGACCTTGGGGGTATCTCCGACGGTGGTATTGCTCAGGGTGGCATAGCTCCGGGTGCTTCGGGGTCGGTAGTGTGATCACGATAATACTCGGGCTTTTGTTGCGCGCCATCGTGGTGTTAAGCGGTGCGGCACTGGCAACCTTTGCATTGCTGTGGCATGCACCAGGTGATCCGGCGCTGGCGATTGCAATGGCTCGCTACGATGCCGTTGTCCCTGCAGAAATAGTTGATCTGGTGCGTGAAGAGGCAGGCTTTAATGCAGGGTTCTGGCCTGCGTTTCAGGCATGGGTGGTACCACTGCTTGGTGGTGATTTCGGTCAGTCGTCGGTGACCGGTCGACCAGTATTGCAGGATCTATTAACTGCTATTTCCTATACGGTACCACTGGCGTTGGCGGGGCTTGCGATTGGCTTGTTAATTTCCCTGCCACTGGCAATCATTGCTACGCGTAAACCTGGAGGGGTAGTTGATAGGTTTGCAGTGGCAGTGGCGTCTCTGGGTGCTGCAATTCCGGCGTATTGGCTCGGTCTGTTATTGATTTTGTTGTTTGCTGTAAAACTCGGATGGCTGCCGGCAATGGGGGCTCGTACACCGTTGCATATGTTGCTTCCTGCATTAACGCTTGGCCTTGGTGTTGCTGCGGCATTAACACGCATTATTCGCTCCGGCATTCTCGAGGCACGTACACAGGGTTTTTTACCGGCATTTAAGCGACGTGGTGTTACTGCTCAGTCCATTGCCAAAGATCATATTGCACTACATGCCGCGGTGCCGGTAGTGACCGTACTGGGGCTTGAGCTTGCGTTTTTACTTGAAGGCGCGGTGATGGTTGAGGTGATCTTTTCGCGTCCCGGTTTAGGGAGCTTTCTGGTTAATGCCATTGAAGCGCGGGACTTTCCTAAAGTTCAGGCGGTAGTGCTGGTTGCGGCCTTGTTGTTTGTGATCGTTAATCTGTTGATCGATGTAATCTACCGGCTTATTGACCCGCGTATCGGAGCCCGCGATGCGTAGTGTGATTGCACTGGCACTGGTGTTTATTATTGTGGCGGTGGTCGGGCCGTGGTTTGCACCGCATGACCCTACAGCAATCAACATTCCCAGTCGATTAAGCCCGCCGGGTGATGAATGGCTGCTGGGGACGGATGCGCTTGGTCGCGATATCTTATCGAGGCTTCTTCACGGTGCGCGATGGTCACTGGGGCTTGCGTTTGTCATTTCAGTCATTGGTTTGTGTATTGGCACATTGATTGGGCTAATGGCAGCGCTGGGTGGTAAAACCGCAGACTGGTTAATCATGCGTACCACCGATACCTTTCTTGCGTTTCCTGAACTGGTGGCGGCAGTGGTAATTGCCGGTGTGCTCGGTGCCGGTACCGGCAGTTTGATTTTTGCGTTAAGTGTGACCGGATGGATGCGTTACTGTCGCGTTGCACGGGGTGTCGGGTTGACTGTTAAGAACCGCGGCTACGTGGTACAGGCAAAGCTTGCCGGTCTGTCTGCGTTTTCTATTGCACGCTGGCACTATCTGCCGTCGCTGCTGCCATCACTGGCGGTGGTCTGGACCGGTATGTTTGCGCGCGCCATTCTGGGTATTTCGGCACTTGGTTTTCTTGGCTTTGGTGTGCAGCCGCCGATGCCGGAGTGGGGCACCATGTTACTTGATGCCAGAATTCATATGCGCTCAACACCGTTGCAAATGATTTGGCCGGGGCTTGCTGTGGTTGTTTGTGTGCTGGCAATTAATCTGGTTGGTGATGCGCTGCGTGATGCGCTGGCAAAAGAGAATACAGCAGTATGACTGGCACTGATAAACCAGCGCTTGGTATTGGTCTGCGGTTGTTATCCGGTGTGCTGATGGGCGGGATGTTTGTCAGTGTGAAGGCAGTGAGTGAAGCTGTTCCACTCGGGGAGATTGTATTCTTCCGGTCATTCTTTGCGTTAATTCCACTGGTCATATTTTTATGGATGCGGCGTGAGTTTCCACACGGACTTGCGACCAAAAGGCCACTTGATCACTTAATGCGGGCAAGTTTTGGTGCCATGGCGCTGTTCGGGTCATTCGCCGCAGTTGCAAGGTTGAATCTTGCCGAAGCCATACTCATTGCGCAGCTTTCACCCATTCTTATGTCTGTCGCCGCGGTGTATCTGCTAGCTGAAAAGATGACCGTATGGCGAGTCGGCGGGCTGGTGCTCGGGTTTGCCGGCGTGATTGTGCTGGTGTGGCCGGAACTAAAAGATCAGCCAGACTTTACCAGACTCAACGGTTATGCGATCGGCCTGGTTGCAGCGATGCTTTCTGCTCTGGCTCTGGTGATGGTCAGGAGCTTGAACCGTACAGAAAGCCCCGGTGCTATTGCTATCTACTTTGTGTTGGCGTCCATTGCCGGTGCGTTATTTACTATACCGTGGGGCTGGGTGATGCCTTCCGGCCATACGTTACTGCTGTTGATTGCGTCGGGGTTGTTTGGCGGCTTTGGTCATATCGCCATGACCATGGCGTTTCGCTACACTGAAGCATCACGGCTTGCACCGTTTGAGTATGTAGCGTTACTCTGGCCGCTGCTGGCAGATTTGTTTATCTTTCGTTTGCCGTTGTCTGCCAGCTTTCTGCTTTCAGTGCCGCTGGTGCTTGCCGGCGCTGCCGTTGCTGCTTTTGAGGGTCACCGTCGCAACGAAGCCAAAGCATAGCTGCGTTCCATGTTCCCTCCTTTGCTATATTTATTGTTTATTAAACACAGGTTTATCAGAGTTAATGGCAACAGGCAGCTCACCAATAAAAAATGTGCCCACTAACATCATTACCGGTTTTCTGGGCGTGGGTAAAACCACTTC
>CAYZVB010000182.1:0-335 GCA_964481315.1 uncultured Granulosicoccaceae bacterium | reverse complement strand
AAAAACAAACCTGCAGATCAGCGCTGGGCAGTGCTGGTGAATGAGTTTGGCGAAATTGGTGTTGATGGTGGTTTGATTCAGGGGCAGGGCGGTGAGGAACAGGGTGTGTTTGTGCGTGAAGTGCCGGGCGGCTGTATGTGCTGCGCTGCAGGCCTGCCAATGCAGGTGGCGCTCAATCAGTTGCTGTCGTCTGCCAGGCCCGACCGTCTGTTGATTGAACCCACCGGTCTCGGCCATCCAAAAGAAGTGCTGGAAGTGCTTTCCGGTGGCTCGTATCGAAACGTTTTATCGGTACAGAAAATTATTACGCTGGTAAACGCACAACACCTGCATGA
>CAYZVB010000181.1:0-10977 GCA_964481315.1 uncultured Granulosicoccaceae bacterium | reverse complement strand
CAGTTGCTGCGCAACGTCGAATTACCGCTTGCTATGCCATCTATCATGACCGGTATTAATCAAACCATATTAATGTCACTGTCGATGGTGGTTATCGCCTCGTTGATTGGTGCTGAAGGGCTGGGCGCGTTGATTCTTGAAGCCCTGCAATACGCGGCAAAGGGTCAGGGCTTGCTCGGTGGACTCGCTATTCTGTTATGCGCCATGGTCATTGATCGTATCGCGCAGGGCATGTACAGACGAAAGGTCGGGTCTGCCTCATAGCGGTTAACAGTGTGTTAACGGATGGAACGATCCGTTTAATTCTAACGAGTGGCGAATTGTTTGGCTGCTGCGGCAGTGATTATGTCGCAGCAGGCAGTCACCGTTTCTTTAAATGGACTGCGTTCACGACGGTATAGCCAAACTTCGCGTTTGTCTGGTAAGTCAGAGATATCCCTGAAGCCTACATTTGCCGGTAAAAACGCAGTGACTGATTCGGGCAGTACTGAAACCCAGTAGCCGGTACTAATGGTGTTAATCAGTGAGTGGTTGTTGTGAATGGTAATGTTGGAATTTTTAAGCGCCTCGTGAAACTGCCGGGTAGTAATTAACTCACACAGGGCATTGCGAACAAACGCAGCGGTAACTACTTCGTTAATGACTGGCGTTGCAGCCTGTGTCAGCAGTGGATGGTTGCCGGCACCAACCAGACCAAAGCGGTCTGTGAACAAACGTGTTGCGCTAATGCCATTCAGCACATGATGGCCCGATGCGATGCCGATATCTGCACTTCCATGAATAAGTGCTGCAAGCACTTGTCTGGAGTCAGTGTCTCTGAGTTCGACTTTAACTTCGGCGTAACGAGTAGTCAGTTCACCCAGAACCTCCGGAATGACCAGTGCCGCCACTGACGGCACCGATGCAATCCGAACCAGCCCGCCGGAAGCTCTGGCAGAGGCTTCGATACTTTGCAGCGTCTGGTCGAACTGATGCAGCTGACTTTGCGCCAGATTGAACACCTGCTCGCCGAGCGTCGACAGTCGGCTTTTGCGCTCTCCTTCAAACAGTGGCTTGCCCAAATGCGATTCCAGCTGCTTCAGGCTCATCGACAGGGCTGATTGTGTGCGCCCCAGTCGATCCGCGGCCTCTGCCAGATTGCCGGTTTCTGCGACAGCGCAGAAGTAGCGAAGCCATTCGAGTTTAATACTCATAACTTAAGATAAATTGAAATTAGTTTAATTTATTTTAGATTGACTGATGGTGTGTGGGAAGGTCATGGTACGCCGATTAACGATGACAGCGAGATCTTCTGAGTGACTCACAAAAATCTGATAGCCGGTGAATGGCAGGCCGGTGATAGCGAAATTGACAACCGCAACCCGTCGGATCTTAGCGATTTGATTGGTACTTACGCACAGGCAACCGCTAGTCAGCTGAGTGCAGCGCTTGAGCAGGCGCAGCGTGCGCAACGTGAATGGGCAGCGTACGGCCTCGAACGCAGGCAGGCTGTATTAATGAATATTGGCAACGAGCTGATGGCCCGCGCCGAAGAGCTCGGCACCCTATTGTCGCGTGAAGAAGGTAAGCCGCTGGCAGAGGGTAAGGGCGAGGTATTCCGCGCCGGTCAGTTTTTCACCTACTACGCAGCAGAGTGTCTGCGGCAAATCGGTGAAAACGCCGACAGTGTGCGAGACGGCATTGAGATTGATGTGCGGCGTGAACCGGTGGGCGTGGTGGCGGTGATTTCGCCGTGGAATTTTCCAACCGCCACAGCATCATGGAAAATTGCGCCGGCACTGTGCTACGGCAACGCGGTGGTATGGAAGCCTGCCAACATGACACCGGCTTCGGCGGTGGCACTGACCGAGATTATCGAGCGTCAGGATATCCCTGACGGTTTGTTCAGTCTGGTGATGGGGTCTGGCAGCAGCATCGGCCAGCAGCTGGTCGAGAGCAAGCTGGTGAATGCCATCTCGTTTACCGGTTCAGTACCGGTCGGTAAAGGTATTGCTGCTGCAGCAATAAATAATTTGACCAAAGTGCAAATGGAAATGGGCTCGAAAAACGCGCTTGCAGTGATGGACGATGCCGATCTGGATCTTGCGGTGTCGCTTGCGCAGGGCGGCGCGTTCGGTGGTACCGGTCAGAAGTGCACCGCTTCATCGCGGCTGGTGGTGCATGAAAAAATTCACGATGCGTTTGTCGAAAAGCTGGTGGCCGCAGCCTCTGCAATGAAGGTCGGCCACGCACTTGAAGCAGATACGCTAATGGGCCCGGTAGTGAGTGAGCCGCAGCTGCGTGAAAACCTGGACTACGTAGCGCTGGGCAAAACCGAAGGTGCCGAACTCGCCTGTGGTGGCGAGCAACTAACGCTTGCGCACGATGGTTATTATATGTCTCCGGGTGTGTTTATCAACACCAGCAATGCCATGCGCATTAATCGTGAAGAAATGTTTGCACCGCTAACCAGCGTGATTAAAGTTGGTGGCTATGAAGAGGCACTTGCAGTTGTTAATGACACTGAATTTGGCTTAACCTCTGGCATTGTGACGAAAAGCCTTGCCAGGGCCTCGCACTTCAGACGCAACGCACAAACCGGTGTGGTCACGGTAAATCTGCCGACCGCCGGAACTGACTACCACGTGCCGTTTGGTGGCCGTGGTGAGAGTTCTTATGGTCCCAGAGAGCAGGGCAAAGCCGCAGCCGAGTTCTACACCACGGTTAAAACTGTTTACATGAGCTCAGGAATACCCGAGTAATGCGAATCGACGGATTGCAGTACGCCAACTGGTCGGAAAAAATATTCCGGCAACTACGCGAAGGAAGCGTGGATGCTATTCACGTGACTATTTCCTACCATGAAAATTTTCGCGAAACGGTCCTGAACTTTGAACAGTGGAACCGATGGTTTGAACGCTACCCCGATCTGATCATGAAGGGCGTGCAGGCCACAGATATCGACCACGCAAAAGCAACCGGACGCACAGCAGTATTTTTTGGCTTTCAGAACCCGAGCCCGATTGAAGACGACATTGGCTTGGTTGAGATTGTTCATACCCTTGGTGCCAGATTTATGCAGCTCACCTACAACAATCAGTCGTTGCTGGCGACCGGTTGTTATGAAGCTGAAGACAATGGCATTACCCGTATGGGTAAACAGGTTATAAAAGAAATGAATCGCGTTGGCTTAGTGGTCGATATGAGCCATTCAGCCGACCGATCAACCATTGAAGCTGCAGACATTTCCGAACGCCCCATTGCTATTACTCACGCCAACCCTCATGAGTGGATGCCGGCGCTACGCAACAAGCGGGAAAACGTCATTCGTGCGGTCACTGAAAACGGCGGCATGCTCGGTTTTTCTCTGTACCCGCATCATCTTAAAGACAAAACAGAATGCACACTGGAAAGCTTCTGTCAGATGATCGCAGATACTGCATCAAAGTATGGTGTGGAGCATCTGGGCATTGGCACTGATCTGTGTCAGGACCAGCCAGACAGTATTGTTGAATGGATGCGGGTGGGCCGCTGGAGCAAAGAAATAGACTATGGCGAAGGCTCGGCAAGTAATCCCGGGTTTCCGCCAATGCCGCAATGGTTTCAGGATAACCGCGACTTTGGCAACATTGAAAGCGGCTTAAAATCCGTTGGTATGTCTGAACAGGATGTGGCCGCTGTAATGGGTGGTAACTGGTATCGCTTTTTTAAAGATAACTTCGGGCCGCAGCACACATAGCGTGTTTGTGTTGATGTGTGACTGTCACAACGACAACCCCGGCTTGAGCAGCCGGGAATGTTAAAGCGTAAAGCAAGTTAAGTCTTTTACTCGAGCAGGCCAATCTGCTTCATGAATTTCACATGGGTGTCCAGCGCTTCACGAGCCAGGGGAGATTTGTCTGCCACGTCTTCCCATGCCTGAACCGCGATAGCGCGCATTTTGTCGCGATCTTCCTGTGCCCAGTCAATTACAGTGATATCACCACCTGCCTTATGTTCAGCCACCAGGCGTTTGTCTTCCATGTCTGAAAGGCGGCGCATTGAAGTGTTCATAGCGGTGTACCAAACATCGAGCATTTCTTTTTCAGCATCACTCATTTTTTCAAATGCGCGCTTGTTCATGACAAGCTGTAACACAGCCATCGAATGAATGCCCGGATAAATCGGGTACTTGGCAACTTTATGCATTCCACTGGCGTCGTTATTCACATAGGCAGAGGCATCGGCAGCCTGTACAAGACCTTTTTCGAGAGAGGTGTACACTTCGGAGAACGGCAGCGCCACCGGTGATGCACCGGCGCGTTTAAACACCTCGGCAGCGAGACCTTCAGGTGATCTAACTTTAACACCCTCCAGATCATCTATGGTGTTGATCGGTATGGATGATACAAACGCCTCTCGTGCGTACGGTCCGCAGCCAATAACAACAGTATTGCCGCCTGTATATTTGTCATAAACCTTTTGCAGCATTTCCTTGCCGCCACCGTACTGACAGAAGGTTTGCATCTGATCGACAGTGTCGTAACCCGAGATCAGGTCTCCAAGTATAGAAAACGCCTGATCGCGTCCGGTAAAATAGGAAATGGCATTTAAATCACCTGACAATATGCCGTTGGCTACAGCGTCAATGGTATCTTTGTTCGGCACAACTGCCTGAGTTGGCAGCACTTCCATCTTGGTGCCGTCGGGGCCGGTCATGGTGTTCCATTTTTCTACCCACGTCTGGTAGAAGTTCATTGCCCAGTCACCGGCGCGTGAACTCGCCTGAAGCTTTATGGTGTCAGCGCTGGCTGCACCTGCGGACAGAACCAGCGCAATAGCGCTCAACGTAAGCTTGAGTCTCATTGTGATTTTCCTCTCTATGGTTACTGACGTTCAAAAACCGTCTGAAAGTGCAAACATTAGCCAGGTAATAAAGCCACCTGCCAGCAGCCCGAATACCCACGCCCAGGGGCCGTAATATCTAACCGGATCGCGTCGACCGCCGTCTTCATCGGTGTTCATTAAATTGCACTTTTCCTCCCCAGGGGATTGACCCCGTGGCTTCTATGGGACACTGTTAGGTAGTGGTTGTCAACAATATAACCATAACAACAAGCTGGTTGGAGGAATTGCCATGGCGTTGGTAGCTGCTGAAGAACCCGCTCAGGACTGGTCGCGCACGGATCAGGACGGGCGCGCAGATGCATTTTCGTTTGTAGATCATTTAAGTCGTTTTAGTGGCCTCGCTGTCGCACAGTTGTACCTTTTATGTGCTGCAGTCACCGTGTATGAAGTCATTGCGCGCTACGTGTTTGACTCACCTACCTCCTGGGCGTTCGAAGTTGCCATGGTACTGTGTGCCGCAGCGTGGACGATATCTGCAGGTTACGTTACGTTAAAAAGGCGTCATATCGGCATTACTGTTTTCTACATCATGGGGACCGATAACTCCCGGTGGTGGCTGGATGTACTGGCCTATATTGTCGGCATTGTCGCGTTGTTCCTGCTGGTGGACGACAGCCTCGGCCGCGGACTTGAAGCGATGCACATTGTTGAACGCTCCGGCAGTGCCTTCAATGCACCTCAACCAATGATGCTAAAAGTATTGCTGGTTGTAGGTGCTATGTTGTATTTGCTGCAACTGCTTGTGAACTGCTGGCGGCACTTTGATAACCGGCTAATTAAAAACCTGGTGTTGCTGGTGGCAGCGCTGATTTTTTTACGTTCCAGTTTAACCGTTGTAATTCATTACTTTGGTGAAGACGGTGTTGCCAGTACTGTTCATAATCTCTTTGGTACTGTTGGTGCAGTACTGAACCCGCAGGACTACATTGATGCACGTAGTTATGAACTAAGTACGGTCAGTCTGGTGATGGTAGCCGTTTTGTTACTACTAATGACTACCGGTATGCCTCTTGGCATTGTCACATTATTTGTTTCGGTAATGACAGCGCTGGTGTTCTTTGGTCCAAACGGTTTGTATCTGGTTTCTACCAACGCTTACGGTCTGCTTGAGAAATATCCGCTGGTGGCTGTGCCGTTGTTTGTATTGATGGCGTCGATACTCGAAAAGGCCGGTGTGGCTGAAGATCTTTTTGACGCGATGTCGATTTTTGCCGGTAACATGCGCGGCGGGGTGGCTGTGCAAACGGTCGCTGTGGCTGTGGTGCTGGCGGCGATGTCGGGCGTAATGGGAGGAGAAATTGTAATGCTGGGCCTGGTTGCCCTGCCACAGATGCTGCGACTGGGCTACGACACTAAACTTGCGGTGGGGGTAATATGTGCAGCAGGCTCGCTGGCCACACTTATCCCGCCGAGTATTATTATGATTGTCTACGGGCTGTCGGCTAACGTTGCGATAGGGGATTTGTTCCTGGCTGGTGCCGCACCGGGACTATTACTGGCGTTTTTCTATGCGCTGTATGTGGTAGTGCGCTGTAACCTGAACACCGATCTTGCACCGACTGCAGCAGAGGTGGCACAGATTAAAGGCCCGACGGAAATGACACGTGAAAAACGCCTGGCAGTCGCCATGTGTATCACACTGATTGCGTGTGTCATGGGATCGATCTATGCGGGTATTGCTTCAGTGACCGAAGCGGCGGGTGTTGGTGTTTTCGGTGCGATTGTAGTTGCTGCTATTCGCAATCGCTTTAACTGGAACATGCTTCAACATGCACTGGCAGGTACCATGTCGACGGTCGGTACCATTATCTGGCTGATAGTCGGTGCGGTAGCTTTTGTCGGTATTTATAACCTGATTGGTGGCGCGAACTTTATGCGTTCGTTGTTTGCAGATCTGGGGCTGCCGGCACTCGGTATCATCTTTGTGATGATGGGTATTCTGGTTATCCTTGGAACGTTTATGGAGTGGATAGCCATAGTGTTTATCACCGTTCCGGTGTTTGCACCGGTTATACGTGATATGGCACCGGAACTCGGCCTCGAGCCGGACTGGGCGGCTGTGTGGTTTGGTGTATTATTTGTGATGAATATACAGATCTATTTTCTGTCACCACCTTTTGGGCCTGCCTGTTTCTGGCTTAAGTCGGTGGCACCATCGCATATAACGCTGCAACAGATATTTATGGCAGTGTTGCCTTTTATCGCACTGCAGATTATTGGCCTTCTGATTGTCATGCTGATACCTGAGTTTGCGTTATTTCTACCCAGGTTGCTCAGCGGCTAGTCTGCCGCTGAGCGGTTATTTACTATTGTTCAATCAGTGCCAGTGAATGTGTAGTAAGCCGGGGGCGTATGACAACCCGGCGGTTGGCTGCATGATCGCTTTCTGTCTGACCGTCAGTCACCGGTGTCGACTCGCCATAGGCAATGGTTCGAATTCGACTGTAGGCAATGTTGTTGGTGACCAGGAAGTCTTTAAGCACTGCAGCCCTTACCTGGGTAAGCAGCTTGTTGTATTCGTTTGATGCTCTGACGTCTGCATGTGTTTCAATCACATAGTCATAGCTGCGGCAGCGCGTGGCCTGTTGGACAAACTTGTTGAGTATTGGCTTAATCTCATTTTTAATCTCAGTAGAGTCGGTATCGAACATTTGCAGGTTTACCGCCCACGTCTGACTGCAGTTTGCGGGCAGTTCGTCGGCATTGGCAATAGTAACCGGTTCGTTTTCCTGCTCTGCTTTCTGGTAGTCGGCAACAAAGCTGTCAATGACTCCGAGCACGGCATCGTACATCCATTCACCGCGATTTTCGCACCAGTTTGAGTCGTCGCCATTACCCCAGGTGCCCAGTTTGTATTGTGAGTCAGGACGTCGTAACAGACTGGCGGACTGACTGACTGAAACCCAGATGCTATTGCGACAACAACTCATGCCGCAGGCGTCGCCGGTAGCATTGGCCGCCGTTGATGCTGTGACCAGCGGATTGTCTGTAGCGCCGATTGATCCGCCGGAGTATGCCGGATAAACAGCCATTTCTGGTTGTCCCGGAGTCACCTCCATCTCTTCCTTGGTCAGCATTTTCAGTCCGGCTTTTTCAAGTCGCAGGCGTACCTGTTCTTCAAGGTCATCGTGTTTCAGAACAATGCCGTTTTTTTCACTGCTGCCAAATACATAATCCAGAACAACGTAGATTCCTTCCATGCCCGCCAGTGAAGCGTAGTTTTTTAAGTATTCTTCCGAGCCCACCATGAGACCACCACCGCCGGTAGGGTAGTATTTAACCACCGGTGTTGTTGCTGCAGCGGGTGCCTGACTGGCTTCCTGTGCCAGGCCATGAGAGGTGAAGAACAGTACAGAGGCTGCGGCGAGGCAGCAGGCGGCGAGTGACTTGTGCACCGATTTTGTCCCTAACATCACAAAAGTTGGGGCAGGTAGCGGCGCCTGAGTCACATTCTTTAACTAAAGTGCGAGATCAAACAGGTTGCCGGGTTACCTGCATCACATGAAAACAGCGAGTGGGTAGTTGCTGTAGTTTTTATGGCAGGCAGAACTAATCTGCCTGCCGGCAGAAACCGGCTGATCTGTACTGCTGATAAAATGCTGCCGCAATCAGTGCCGAACCATCATCGTTGGGGTGAATGCCATCGTTGAACATCAGTGAAGGTGTGTAGGCGGTGCGTACATCTACCAGACTAACGCGCGGGTCTGCCAGTTGTGCGATGTAGGCTTCGATCATATCGCCGAGTGCGGCAATCCGCGCATCCACACCTTCGAGGTATTCCTGCGTATAGGTCGGAATGATATTGGCGAGCAGTACACTTGCATTTGCACTGAGAACGGTGGCAACAATCTGATCGATTTCACTTAGTGTTTGCGAATTGTCCTGTGCCATTATGGCGTCGTTAGTGCCGATATGAATCAGTACGACATCAGGTGTAAAAGTTGCCACACTGGCAAATATACCGTCGTTGGTACCGGCCCAGTTACTATGTCCGGTCACAAAATGGCCGGCTTCCTGAGCGCTGTATGCTTCATGTGCTGATTCAAATGCGGTGTGATTTTCATTGCCGGTCTGCGAGCCGACCATTAGGTAACTGCAGTTATCGTTAGCCAGGGCCTGTGTAAACGGCAGCCGCCACGATGCACTGGCTTGCGGTAGCCGGACCCCATGGGTAATTGAATCGCCGACTGCCATAATTCGCACTGGTTGCGGTGCGCTGATATCCGGTGAGTTTGTGCCGGTTGTAACGCGACCGTCGGAGCCGCCGCAACCGCCAAGCAGAGTGGTACACAACCATAGGCTGGTAAGATATTTATTCAATGGAGGCCACGTTGGCAGTTAGTGCACGATATTACGCAATTTAGCCGCCAGGTTGGCTGATAGCATCGCTGCAGTAGCTGGATTATTTGTTAGATATATCCGGTTGGTGCTAAGCGTTGTTTTGTTCGATCACCTGTAGCAAAGCCTGCAGTCTTGGTGAAGGCTGTGCGTTTTCCGGCCAGATCACCGCTGACTGAAAACGGTAGGGTGTACCGGTTACCGGCTGTATTTTTAAATGCCCCTGCTGCAGGTCTTCTTCGACCACGCAACGCGGCAGCAGGCCAATTCCCATTCGCGATAACAGACATCTGCGAATAACTTCTACGTTGGAAAAGTTTTGCCTTGGTGATAAGCGCAACCCGTGTTTCTTAAAGTGCGCCTCTGCGGCCACCCGATATGAACATCCGGGTTCGGTGGTAATGAGGGCGCGTTTGGCTAGATCTTTCACGGCGAGTTTCCGGCTGCTGTAGTCTGCCGGGTGAGTGACAAAAATCACTTCTTCTTCACTGATTTGCAGGTGCCGGTATTGTGGTTCGGGTGTGTTAGTAACCACCACTGCCGCTTCAATTGAACGGTCGGCGATGGCCTGCCGGTAGTCGAACGGGTCGTGCTGAAGGTGCAGGTCAACGGCAGGTGCCGACATCTGCATCGCTTCAATTAACTGTGGCAGTCGATAAATACACATTGAGCTTGGAGCATACAGTCGCAGTTCCCCGGCGGGTTCGTTTTTTAAAGAGTCAGCAAAGTTCAGCAACTCGTTGTTGAGCTGCAGCAGTTCCTGCAATTTTGGCAATAGCTGTCTGCCCGATGCACTGAGCACCAGACCACGACCTGACGACTCAAACAGATTTACCCCGAGCGTCGATGACAGCTCCCGAAGTTGTGCTGACACGCTCGACGGAGCCAGGCACAGCTCATCTGCAGCGCCATTCACGCTGCCTGCCTGGACAACGGCTATCAGGCTGCGGATTTGTTTTAGATTAATCATGCGGAAAAATAGAATGGTTTGTGCGTAATTATTCGCTTTTATAGCGCACGATAGCACGGCAGCATAGCAAACTCAATTTAGCCGCACAGGAAAACACGTCCATGCATCTGTATATCGCCTATAAGCGTTATTCTTCCTGGTCGTTACGACCATGGTTAGCGATGAAAGTGGCCGGTATTGCGTTTCAGGAAACACTGCTGCCATTCGCCCATGATGACAGTCTGACCGACTTTGCCGCCATGCATGGGATTCCGGCAACCGTACCGATACTCGAGCACCGGGGGCAGGTTATCTGGGACAGTCTGGCTATCCTTGAGTATCTCGCAGAGACGTATCCCGATAAACATTTGTGGCCGGAAGATGCCTCGCTTCGCGCGCTGGCCCGTTGCGCCAGTGCAGAAATGCACAGCGGTTTTAGTGCGCTTCGTTCAGCACACCCGATGAATTGTATGCGAATCCATCCGATGAAGCCGCACCCTGCGGTACAGGCCGACCTTTATCGACTGGCCGTGCTGTGGCATCGCTTTGCCGGAGTCGGGCGGCCGGATAGTGATTTTCTGTGTGGTGATTTCAGTATTGTCGATGCGATGTTTGCACCGGTTGCCTGGCGTGCGAAAGGATACGGGCTGGCAATTTCAGATGAGTTTGAGCAGTGGAGTAAAGCGATGATGTCGCTGCCGGCCATGCAGGAGTGGGTTCATGGTGCGGCCGCGGAAACATGGCGTGTGGAAGCCACAGAAATAATTGGTAATTAGAGTCTGCTGACAAAAACGACTATGGGAGGGACGAGCGTCTAAACCACC
>CAYZVB010000180.1:0-10986 GCA_964481315.1 uncultured Granulosicoccaceae bacterium | reverse complement strand
ACCTGGCACTGGCATGGGGCTATGACTGGCTTTATGACGAGCTTTCCG
The DNA here is from genome assembly GCA_964481315.1 of uncultured Granulosicoccaceae bacterium. Lineage (GTDB taxonomy): Bacteria > Pseudomonadota > Gammaproteobacteria > Granulosicoccales > Granulosicoccaceae. The sequence continues at coordinate 10,938 of CAYZVB010000180.1, read as the reverse complement.
AAACCGAACGCAATATTGTTCGCGAGGCGCTGGTGGCACGCACCAAAGATACCGCGAACCACATTATTAACAACGCCAAGATACAACTGTTTCCGTATGACAGCCATGCGGTAAGGGCAGTGTCTGCGGTGTTAATTCCCGCATCCATTGCATTGCTCGACGATACACCGGAAGCCGAAGACTGGTTGCACTACGCCGTTGAATTTCTTTTTACCGTCTATTCGCCGTGGGGCGACAACGACGGCGGCTGGGCCGAAGGACCGCACTACTGGATGACAGGCATGGCCTATCTGATAGATGCAGCGAATCTGTTGAAGGGCTATACCGGTATCGATTTATACCAACGTCCGTTCTTCCAGAAAACCGGTGACTTCGCGTTGTATACCAAGGCACCGGACACTCGTCGCGCAACTTTCGGCGATGACTCCACCATGGGTGATTTACCGGCTGTTAAAGTGGGTTACAACCTGCGGCAGTTTGCCGGTGTCACGGGGAATGGTGCATATCGCTGGTACTACGATGAAATAAAGCGCACCAACCCCGATACTGAAATGGCGTTTTACAACTGGGGCTGGTGGGACTTTAACTTTGATGAACTGGTATACCAAACCGACTTCCCTGATGTTGCTGCAACGCAACCACAGGATGGTATGCGTTGTTTTAACGGCATTGGCTGGGTAGCGATACAACAATCAATGGCTGACCCGGACAATCACATTCAGTTTGTGATGAAATCTTCACCGTTCGGTTCGATCAGCCACAGCCACGGTGATCAGAACGCATTCTGTCTGGCTGCGTTTGGCGAAGACCTTGCCATACAGTCCGGTTACTACGTTGCTTTTAACAGCACCATGCACCAGAACTGGCGCCGCCAGACGCGCTCTAAAAACGCCATTCTTATAAATGGTAAGGGTCAGTATTCCGGTCGTGACAAGGCGCAGGCCATGCGCTCAACCGGCAGCATTGTTGTGGCAGAAAAACGTGGCGATCACTATTTCATACGCAGTGACGCAACCGCCGCCTACCAAACTCTGTCACCTGAGGTCACATCAGTACTTCGGGAAGTGTATTTTGTTAACGATGAATATTTCGTTATTGTCGACAGCATAGATGCAGAAACACCGGTAAGCGTCGACTGGTTGCTGCACGCCAATGCGCCAATGGAACTCGGCGGCACTACTTTTAGATACAGCGGTGAACGCGCCGGTTTCTACGGACAGTTTCTGTGGTCGGAAGCTGGCTCCGGCACCCTGACACAAAACTCCGGATTTCCTGATGTCGACCTGTCGGAATACGAGGGCCTGCCGGTTAGCACCTGCCTGACGGCAACCTTCCCGTCTGCAGTTCGACACCGCATAGCCACGCTGCTTGTACCCTACCCTGCAAACGCCCAACGTCGTATCTACTCATTTCTCGATGATCAGGGCTACGACTGCGATCTTTACTTTACCGATGCCGACGACCGTTCATTCAAAGTCGTGGTACCGAAAACTTTTGATGTCGGCAATAACCGGCAAACCACTAACGCGAAGGAAAACACATGAAACTAAGCGGACAAACCGCCATTGTTACCGGTGCCGGCCGCGACATTGGCAGGGCATGCGCAATGAAACTGGCCTCTGAGGGAGCAGCCGTTGCAATTAACTATTTTTCCAGCAGTGAAGGTGCAGACAGTGCCGTAGCAGAGATCACTGCAAACGGTGGCAAAGCATTCGCACTGCAGGGCGACTTAAGTAAGGAAAGCGATGTCGACGCGCTGGTTAGTAAAACGGCAAGTGAGTTCGGCGGCATTAATATACTGGTTAACAATAGTGGCGGCCTGGTAGCCCGTGAAAAAATTGCTGAAATGTCGGTGGAGCACTGGCACAACGTACTGAACCTTAACCTCACCAGTACATTTCTGATGACCAGAGCCTGCCTTGCACACATGAAAAACGGCGCTATCGTTAATTTGGCCAGTCAGGCAGGTCGCGACGGTGGCGGCCCGGGTGCAGTGCCCTACGCAACCTCGAAAGGTGCTGTAATGACGATGACACGCGGCCTTGCCAAGGAAGTCGGACCCGACATACGCGTTAACGCCATATGCCCCGGCATGATCGACACTGACTTCCATAACGTTCACACCAAAGATGAAGTCAGACGTAACGTAGAAGCCGCAAGCCCGGTCAAAAGGCAGGGTACTTCAGAAGACATTGCAAACCTGGTGTTATTTCTGTCGAGCAGCGATTCGGCGTTTATGACCGGTGCAAACCTGGATATAAACGGTGGCATGCTGTTCTCATAGTTTCGGCTAACAGCTTGTACCACACACACTGCAAACGGGCTCTGATCAGTGAGCCCGGCAGACGCACTTCAATGAGACTATCACAGCCGCTGCAACTGCCTGCTCAGTAGTTCCAAAGCGTACCGTCTTCAAGTCGGACCACCGGATGGCTGCCCGGCTGATAGCTATAGCGACTGGCTTCATTCTCGTCAAAATCAATGCCCAGTCCAGGCTCATCACTCACCAGCATCATTCCGTTTTCCATACGATGGTTCGATGGAAACAACGCATCACACTCCGGTGTACCCAGCACCAGATATTCCTGGATGCCAAAGTTGGGAGCCCATGCATTTAGATGTGCGTGTGCAGCCATACAAATCGGTGAGTGACTGGGCGCACCATGAAAGCCGGTTTTTACATGGTGCAGTCCGGCAAGGTCGACAATACGCTTTACATGCGTAATGCCGCCGGCATAAGTTGCACCCACTCGAATGTAGTCGATTAACTCTTCTTCAATCAATTGTCTGCAATCCCAGATAGAGTTAAAAACCTCACCTATTGCGATCGGTACTGTTGAGTGCTGCCTGATCAGCTTCAGGGCGTTTTGATCATCTGCAGGTGTCGGGTCTTCCAGCCAGTACAACTTTACCGGCTCTACTGCTTTGGCAAATTCTGCGGCCTCCCTGGGCAGTAACCGATGATGAACATCATGCAGAATTTTTAACTGCGGTCCGAAACGATCACGGATTTTTGCCAATGCCTCCGGCATATATTGCATGTATCGATCGGTATCCCAGACTTCTTCCTTTGGCCTTATACCTCTGAAGTCGGTGATAAAGTGCTTGTGATTTTCATTGGCTTCGGCAACACCGTAACTTGCTGTGGGCATGCCCGGTATACCGCACTGCACACGTACAGCCTTATACCCCGCTTCTACATAGTGGCTAATTGAATCCATCAACGCTTCAAGGTCAGAACCTGTGGCATGAGCATAAACCAAAGCTCCTTCGCGACTTTTACCACCGAACAACTGGTACAGCGGCATACCGGCAAGTTTTGCTTTTATATCCCACAGTGCCATGTCGATAGCACCATACGCCGCCATTGCTATCGGGCCGCGACGGAAGTAAGCACCGCGATACAAAAACTGCCAGATATCTTCACTGTTACGCGGATCACGACCAATTAAATTCGGGATCAGGTAGTCTTTCAAATAGGCCGCAGGCAGGGTTTCACGATTATTGAGTGACGCATCGCCAAGGCCGTACACTCCCTGATCGGTGATGATTTTAAGCGTCACATAGTTTTTACCGGGGCCGCCTATAAACACCCGGGCATCAGTAATTCTCATCTGGATTAAGCACCCTATATTCCGAAGCGGGGGTAGGCATGAGTCTCTGCTACGCAGTGGAAATACCAACAGCGTATTTGCCGCCCCTGCAATACCGTTGTAACACAGAATAACAGCGGAGGTTCATTTAAACTGCAGACCTGCGCCGGGCAGGCTCGACATTGCCGTGAACCTTACGATGCGGGTCTTCTTGTATAATACCGCCACATTTCCCACTGTGTAACACGCAGGCTCACACGCATGACACTAACTCTATTTAAGAATCACAATGCACCAAGAGTGCAGAAAGACATCAGCGAGCAGATTGTTGAAGGCCAGCCCGTACAACACGCCGAGCTCAAGTTCTGCGGCCACGGTGACACAATAAAATCGGGAATCTGGGAAAGCACCGCCGGCGTGTTCACTGCGGACTACAATGGTATTGTCGAGTTTTGTCACATACTGGAAGGTGAAGCGTCAATCAAAACTGCAGACGGCGCTGTTTTTCAGGTAAGCGCCGGAGACGGGTTTGTGCTCGACTCGGGGCTGCAGACACAGTGGACGGTTGACAAGTTTGTGAAAAAACACTTTATGATCTGCGAGCTGTGATTTCCGTATACACGGTAGTCGCGGACAATCGCAAATCCGATTAACATTAAGATCTCCATAACCAGATAAAGGACACCCCGGGCCACATGCTGCACCGCGCTATTCACTGGCTGATCACAATTTCGCTGGTTACCCACTCGCTGGGTATTACCATCGGGATGAGTAGTGGCCACGCAAATGGTCTGTGGACAGTCAGCTGTGCCGGGCAGCCGATGTTGCTGCCAGTTCCAGGTGACACTGGTGAGCCCCCGAAGGGCCAGTGCCTGTACTGCAACTGCGATACGCCTGAAGTATCAGTATTACCGTGCAACCCGGCAACGTTACATCCGCTTGATCACACTTCACCGGTTGTCACTAACGTCCGGACCATACACGACCACCACCATAGCACCTGCCACCCGACCAGAGCACCGCCCTCATTTCTCTGACACAGCAAAATTTTTAATCCAGTTCTGTCGCCTGCTGCCAACCGGCCGCATTCGACTTGTTGTCAGTGAAAAACGAGAGACAAACTCATGCTCAACAATTTAATTAACCCCCGCATTACTTCTGCTGTCATCCTAACCGCCGGTGTTGCGTTTAATTGCTACGCCGAAAATCACAATGCAAAAATTCAGGCCGGCGACCTTGTGATTGAAAACACTTTCGCTTTTCCGTCACCACCGGGTGCATTGGCGGCGGGTGGCTATGTCACGATCACTAACACCGGCACAAACGATGACATGCTCACCGGCGGCGCATCGAGCTTTTCAGAAGTCACCGAGATTCACGAAATGAAAATGGTGGAAGGCGTGATGAAAATGCGCGAGCTCGAACAAGGCCTGAAAATTCCGGCAGGAGAATCGGTAACGCTGCAACCGGGCGGTTTACATGTGATGTTTATGCAACTCACCCAGCCGCTGGTAGAAGGCGAGTCAAAACCCGGCTCACTCACTTTTGCGAGCGCCGGTGAGGTTGATGTGGAATACAAAGTCATCAATCGCAGTGAATACGTCGACAAGCACGGCGGAAAAAAATCACACGGCCACATGAAGCACAGCGAGATGAAGCACGACGAGATGAAGCACGGCGAGGAACACAAGAAGTCCGACCACTGATCTCTTTGCCAGCCTCCGGCGATTTATTCGCCGGAGGTTAGGCCGCTCCGCTCTTCATTGTGAACATCGTCTCATACGGCGCGTGCGGCGGTCACAATTGTCACCACACTTATCGGCTGCGTTGCAAAAAATATCGTACAGTTCTCGTTACAGTTGATTCAAAAATGAGACATTCCGGCTCCCAGTTATTGATGGTACCGAAATGCTCACACGTTGGTTCAGTCTTTCTCTTATTTCTCTCGGTGTTATCGCCTCCGGTTGCAGCAGCGAAAGCCTTGAGGTTGAAACATTACCGGCAATAAACCCGTCGACTGTTGTGCAGGTCCAGAGCACGCCGGTTCTGTTTCAGGATGGTGAATACGCGGTTTCGCCTGAGCGCAAAGTAGAACTGCTGCCACAGGCAGTAAGCACCGGCAATTCTCTGCCCTACCCGCAGCGTACCGGGTTCGACATTAAATCGATCAGTACAGATTTCTGGCCCAACCGACAGCAACTGGTGGACGCCGGTACGGCTGGTGTTATCGCCAACCTGGTGTGGGAAAACTGGCAGCCGACACTGCAAACCAACTGCAGCAACGCGCAGATTAAATTTGAAGGCCAGTGCTTCACCGTCGAGGTAGCCTTTGATCACCAGATCCGATACTGGTCGGAGCAAGGCAAAACCGTTACTGCGGTTCTATATGGCGTGCCTGCATGGGCGCGTGACAATGCCAATTGCCCGGCCGCCAACACCGATTCCGCGAAGTTTTGTTCTGCCGAAGACGCCACCGACTACGCACGCTTTGCAGCGATGATTGCGGAACGTTACAACGGCCTGAACGGATACGGCCGCGTTGCAGACTTTATTATTCACAACGAAGTGAACATGAATCAGTGGTACAAGGTCGATTGCGGCGGCGGCATTCCGTGCAACCAGGAACAATGGATTGCAGACTATGCAGCCAACTTTAACGCAGCCTACGACCGCATTACTGCTATTCAACCGGCTGCCCGTGTATTGATTCCATTTGCTCACCAGTTTGACACCAGCTTTGACAACCCCGAGGGCAGCAACCCGATTATTTCGGTGAAGACATTCCTTCGCGGTGTCCACCAGCGTGCAGAAGGTCGTAAATGGCGCATTGCTTATCATCCATATAACCATCATTTGTCGAGTGCTGAAAATTCATACGATGACCTTCCTCGGGTGACTTTCGGCAATATCGGTGTAATGTCCGGATGGCTGCGACAGGAATTTCCACTGCAGCCTGAATCGTGGGAAGTTCATCTGACTGAAAACGGTGTGAGCTCAAACGGCCAGTCGGACGAGTACAGCCAGAACGTTGCCGTGTGTAATTCATTTCGCAATGTACTGGGCACACCCGGCATTGAAAACTACATCTATCACCGCATGCAAGACAACAACTACGAAGCCATTCGAGGTGCGGCTTTTGGACTGCATCGCGAAGACGGCACCCCGAAGCCGGTATGGGACACCTGGAAAAACATGACCGGCCACGGTGATCAGCAAGCGCTCGATTGCGGCTTTGAAAACCTGCCTTACACAAAGCTTTCAAGCTTCGCAAACAGCAACGGTGATTTCCGCGCTTCGAGCCGTGTAGTCGGTGACACTTTCAGCACGGTTGATCAGTGGTACCTGTTACGCGATCATGCTGCTAATACCTATATGGCCTACGAATGTCGCGCCGGCAGCAGCTCTTACATTAGTACAGACATGTATTGTGGCGGCGAACTTTCCTACGGGCCTGTTGGCTACGTGCATGAGTACAATGCCAACGATCGCGTAGCACTGTTTACCTGCAGCAACGGCAATGCGGTGTACAGCAGCGACGAGTACGCTTGCGGCAGCGCCGATGTCGTTGAGTTTATCGGTTACGTTAAGAAAAGCCGCTAATCAGTCATTTAACGTCACCCACTGTTCAGGTGGCGTTTTGCGCGCGATGCAACAAGCCATCAGCAGCAGTCGCTGTGAATAACTGATGTGCTTATTTTTCAAAACACTTTTTACTCTGTATTTACAGCACAAAACTAAAGCGTCATAGAACCGGCGTTAACCGACCAGCGGTTGCGGCAAATTTTGGCGGACTACGTGCTACTATAGGTGACTGCATGGCGACAGGTTACCGCCATGCGATACAGCGTCAATTCAACCCTGCCTGCCACAACTGTGCAACCTGCCGTAGAAGTCTCCGGTACCCCGCGCTGGATGCCGCCTGGCAGTAGAACCAGACGCCCGCATTACCTCCGTGGTTATTACTGTAAGAAAGAATACTTTGAATATTTCACCAGCCGCCGTAACAGCGGTAAGGCGATTAAATTGCCCGTTAAAAGTTGGACCGTTAAAAGTCAGATTGGCATTTATCCCGGTATTTACCATTAAAGGTGGAGTCTCTAATGAGATCTGATTTTCTGGCTGAATTGCAGGTCGAATGGTTTGGCAACATTCGCGCAGACATACTGGCAGGGCTGGTAGTAGCGCTCGCACTTATCCCTGAAGCGATTGCGTTTTCAATTATTGCCGGTGTCGACCCCAAGGTCGGCTTGTACGCTTCATTTTCTATTGCTGTCATTGTTGCGATTACCGGCGGTCGCCCGGGCATGATTTCAGCGGCAACTGCCGCCACCGCAGTGTTGATGGTCACGCTGGTTAAAGAGCACGGCCTGCAATACCTGCTGGCTGCAACGGTACTCGCCGGACTCCTGCAAATCGTCGCCGGACTGCTGAAGCTCGGGTTTGTGATGCGATTTGTATCGCGTTCGGTGATGACCGGGTTCGTCAATGCGCTGGCGATACTGATTTTTATGGCACAGCTACCGGAACTGATCGGTGTCCCCCCGCTGACTTATCTGATGATTGCAGCCGGGCTCGCTATCATTTATCTGTTACCACGGGTCACCAACGCCGTGCCATCTCCGCTGGTGTGCATTATTGTGCTGACGATTATCACCATTGCACTCGGTCTCGACCTGCGTACCGTTGGTGATATGGGTGAGTTGCCGTCAACGCTGCCAGTGTTTCTGCTGCCGGATATTCCCCTCACCTTCGAGACATTAAAAATTATATTTCCGTACTCCGCCGCGGTTGCCGCAGTGGGGTTACTCGAATCTTTAATGACTGCATCTATCGTCGACGAACTCACCGATACCCGCAGCGATAAAAACCGTGAGTGTATCGGTCAGGGTATTGCCAATACCGCCACTGGTTTTATCGGCGGGATGGCTGGCTGTGCAATGATCGGTCAGTCCATCATTAACGTGAAGTCCGGTGGTCGCGGGCGATTGTCGACTTTCTGTGCCGGAATATTTCTACTGATCATGATTGTATTTCTTGGCGAATGGGTTAAAAAGATCCCGATGGCAGCGCTGGTTGCGATCATGATCATGGTATCCATCGGAACGTTTAGCTGGTCATCAATTAAAAACCTGCGCGAACACCCGCGCAGCTCATCAATAGTAATGCTGGCGACGGTTATCGTGGTGGTTGCCACTCACAACCTGGCTATTGGTGTATTGGTCGGCGTGTTGTTTTCGGCGGTATTCTTTGCGTGGAAAATCTCGCGGTTGTTTCGGGTGTCATCACAGGCCAGTAAAGACGGCACCGCACGTACCTACAAGGTTGAGGGTCAGTTGTTCTTTGCGTCGGTAGAGGGATTTAACTTTTCATTTGACTTTAAAGAGTCTCTCGAAAAAGTGATTATTGATGTATCGGACGCACATATCTGGGACATCTCAAGTGTTACCGCGCTCGACATGGTGGTGCTGAAATTCCGCCGCGAAGGCGCGGAGGTTGAAATTATCGGGCTCAACGAGGCAAGTGAAACACTGGTCGAAAAACTCAGTGTTTACGACAAACCCGGCGCACTGGAGCGGCTGCTGGGGCATTAAGCGCGCAGATCGACAGACCCGGACCCGAACTATTTGTTATTGTTCCGTCAGGCCATTAGCGTTACAGCCATTGCAAATGCAATCTAATGTTTATCAATTCAACCCCCTGCGACAACAGGGGCAATCCGTTTTTAACCACACCGCGCCGCAAGCACACACATGAAAAAAATCGTCGCTCTGATTGATGGTTCCGGCTACGCACAAAGCGTTTGTGACCATGCCGGCTGGATCGCCTCCCGCGGTAACGCCTCACTGATGCTGCTGCATGTGCTCGGTCGGCGGGAAAGCAGCGGTGACAACGCCGACCTCAGCGGCAGCATTGGGCTCGGTGCCCGTACCGCGCTGCTTGAGGAGCTTGCCGAACTCGACGGTCAAAAAGCCAGACTTATTAATAAGCGTGGTCGCGCTATTCTTGACGATGCCAAAGACCGGGCAGGTGCGATGGGTGCAGCCGATGTAAACACCATGCTGCGCCATGGTCAGCTGGTCGAAACCATGGAAGAGCTCGAATCCGACGCCGACCTGATCGTTATCGGTAAGCGCGGCGAAGACTCTCACCTGAACATGGAGCACCTCGGTTCCAACCTTGAACGAGTTGTTCGTTCGACCAAAAAACCGGTACTGGTGGCATCACCTGCATTTGCACCGATCAATAAAATACTCGTAGCATTCGACGGTGGCAGAAGCGCCATGAAGGCGGTAGAGCACATAGCCGACAGCGCAATCTTTCGCGGTCTGGAGTGCACGCTAATCCAGGTGGGCAGTGACAACTCGCGCAATCAAAAACAACTGTCAGGCGCTGTCGCCACGCTGCGCGAGGCAGGATTTACTGCACAGTCGAAGGTGGTTGGCGGCCAGCCCGAAAATGTAATCGCAAGCACAGTTGAGTCAGAAGGTTTTGATTTACTGGTGATGGGCGCATACGGACACTCACGTATCAGAAATCTGATTATCGGCTCCACCACCACTCAAATGATCGGTTCGTGCAAAGTTCCGATCATGCTATACCGTTAATCCACTGCAGTGCAGCCGTTAAAGCTGCGAATTAAAGCTCGTCAGCTGGTATACAACAAGACGAAGCTCACTGGCAGTGTTAATTGGTTACCCTGCACCGGGCTCCATCACAAATAATTTGTAAGGCCTGATGCTGCCTTAGCACTTGTCGCAATCCTGTGCTTTACAACTGCGGCACAATCAGGCCGGAACCTTTCTGCCAAACCCGTGCACTACCTGCCCTATTGCAGCTAATGCAACACACATCACAATAACTGCTACCTCAGAGCCTACGCACAGCTCCATAGTATTTACACAATTGAGGCCGTTATTTTTAATCACAGCGTCAACCGAATCTGCGGCACTGCGTTGTACCTGGTATGGCGATACTTCTCCATACATTTTTAACTTCCTTAAAAACAGGTACTAAACAATGAAATTACAAATCACTTCTATTGCACTGCTGCTGAGCGTTACAACAACTTCGTTTGCAGCGCTTACCATCACAGATCTCGATAACGACGGTGTTATCTCCAGCGAAGAAGTCCAGGCTGCCAAAGATGCAGCAAGAGCTGAAACTCTGGCTCAGTTTGACGCGGACGGCAACGGTGAACTGTCCCGCGAAGAACGTCGGGCTGCAAAGGACGCAAGGCGCGCAGATGTGGTTGCCGAGTTCGACACCGACAATGACGGGGAACTTTCCGACGCAGAACGACAGGAAGCGCGTGCCGCACGCCAGGCGGCGTTTGCCTCCAACTTCG
>CAYZVB010000179.1:707-11023 GCA_964481315.1 uncultured Granulosicoccaceae bacterium | reverse complement strand
CCGCTCCAACTGCACTGCGCGCGTTAATGGCACAGGGCGATGAACTGGTTAAAAAGCATTCACGCAGCAGTTTACGACTGCTTGGTTCAGTAGGTGAACCAATCAATCCTGAAGCCTGGGAGTGGTACTACAAAGTCGTTGGCGACGAGCGCTGCCAGATAGTCGATACCTGGTGGCAAACAGAAACCGGCGGCATCCTTATAACGCCACTGCCAGGTGCCACTGCGCTAAAACCGGGTTCGGCCACCAAGCCGTTCTTTGGTGTAGTGCCGGCGCTGCTCGATGAAAACGGCAACATGCTTGAAGGCCCGGGCTCGGGCAATCTGGTGATTACGCGTCCATGGCCGGGTCAGATGCGATCGGTTTATGGTGATCATGATCGCTTCCATGAAACCTACTTCAAGATGTACCCGGGTTATTACTTCACCGGTGACGGTGCACGACAGGACGATGATGGTTACTGGTGGATTACCGGCCGCGTCGACGATGTTATTAACGTATCCGGTCATCGCATGGGTACCGCAGAAGTTGAAAGCGCACTGGTACTGCACGACCTGGTCGCCGAAGCGGCAGTAGTCGGTTACCCGCACGATATTAAAGGCCAGGGTATTTACGCGTATGTAACGTTAATGGTTGGCACTGAGCCGACTGAAGAACTGCGTAAAGAACTGGTACAACATGTACGCAAAGAGATTGGCCCGATCGCAAGCCCCGATGTAATTCAGTGGGCGCCCGGTTTGCCGAAAACCCGTTCGGGTAAAATCATGCGTCGTATTCTGCGCAAGATTGCTGAGAATGAAATCGACAGCCTGGGCGACACCTCAACGCTTGCAGACCCTGCTGTTGTCGATGATCTGGTGGAAAACCGCGACGCAAATCAACAGGCCTGATGTAAAAACGGCAGGCGCGGTGATCGCGCCTGCCGTTATTCAGTTAACACGCGGCAGATAACAATGTTCCGGGTAGCTACACCCGGATAAAAAAGTGCCAGATTAAGTAGGCAATGCTGCAAAACACCAGCCCCACGCTCCAGACCACCAGCCACATTTGTCGCCCCATACGGCCGACGATAAACAGAATAATCCCTATTAGCAGCGCCAGCGCCACCGTGTAGGCCAGAAGCCCGGGGTACGTTTCCGTGTAGGGTAAGCCTGTGGTTTCTTCGTATCGCAAGTGATAGCGCTACTGTAGGTGAATGCTTTTTGAAACAGGAATATCAGTTGTCATCAGAGTTAAATGACAGTGAAGCGGAGTTAATGCAGTACCGCATACCGGTCGGTTGCGGTCCATCCGGAAAGACGTGCCCCTGGTGTGCGCCACACTTCGCGCAATGCACCTCGGTGCGGGTCATGCCGAGTGAATTGTCGACAGTTTCTTCTATGTTGTCAGGATTTGCTACGGCATAAAAGCTCGGCCAGCCGCTGCCGGAATCGTACTTGGTGTCGGAGTCAAAAAGATGCGCACCGCACACCACGCAGTGATACTGCCCGGACTGCTTGTTGTCATTGTATTCACCGGTGAACGGTCTTTCGGTGCCGTGCCCCTGCGTTACCTGGTATTGAATGTCGGTCAGGCGCTCGCGCAGTTCTTTATCATCGGGTTTGTTCATAAAATTAAGCCTCTAATTTAACTTCCGGGTGAACCGCGGGTTGATTCCTGAGCTGAATGGTAACACTCTTAAACCATGCAATTTGTACAAGGCAACGCGCCGTGAAAAAAAAGAGATCACTGCCGGCCCGGCCGCCGGAACCGGACGACGAAGACCCGATGGCCCTGTTTCGCGAAGCAGTTGGCGATGTGAAGCCGGTGCGCAACGACAAGGTTGCTGACAAACCTGCACCACCGCCACCGCGCCCGCGCCAGCTTGAACTGGACGAACAACGCGTAATGTACGACGCCATGCACACAGCACCCGGGCCGGAAGACACCGGCGAGCATCTCAGCTGGGCCAGAAGCGGCGTACAAAAACGCGTGATGCGCAAGTTGCGCAGTGGCTACTACGCCGTACAGGCAGAGCTGGATTTACACGGCATGGTAGTAAACGAAGCACGTGATGCCATGAACGAATTCCTCGCCGAAGTCAGCGCCCACAAGGGCAGCTGTTGTGTACGCATTATCCATGGCAAGGGCCGCAAAACAGCCACCGACTCGCCGGTTCTGAAACCTTTTACCGCCGCATTTTTACGTAACCACAGAGAGGTGCTGGCATACAGTTCAGCGCAGCCGGCTGCCGGTGGGACAGGGGCAGTGTACGTATTGGTTAGAGGTACGCGAGAATGACTTCAGCTTCAGCGTGTATCGGAACGATTTGCTGGTCAAATGCTGTGGCTTTAGGTTAACGCAAACTAATTTCTTAAAAACTCTGCATACACTTCAATGGTGACTTCATCACCAACGAGTCCGCTAAAACTGTCTATACCAAAGTCACTGCGGCTAAACTGACCCGTAGCGCTAAACCCGAGCGTGTAGCGCCGGGTTAGCAGGTTATCTGCTCCACCGTTAAACCGACCGGTGAGCTCAATGTCCCGCGTTATACCCCGCAGAGTTAATGAACCACCAATAGCAATCTCCCCGTCACTTACCGGTCGAACTTCAGTAGTCACAAATGTGGCTTGCGGAAAACCTGCTGTGTCGAACCATGCCCGCTCGTTTAACAAACTGTCTACCTCAGCATCACCGGTATCGACACTGCCCATTTCAACTGCCCCTTCCAATGAAGTGGCCGGCAGGTCGTCAGGGTCAAAATCAAGTTCTGCACCAAAGCGATTAAAACGACCGAGATAAGTCGACAACCCCAGATGACTGACTTTAAAAATCACAAACGAGTGGCGCTGATCGAGTGTGTACTGCCCTTTCCTGAGCTTTAGTATCTCAGTTTCAAAGTTGGGTCTGACTAAGGCTGCACACGAACTGAGCGTCAGTATTAGCACTAACGCCCACACAGCATTGGTACATCGCGAAATGCAATGGCGCTTTATCACATCCATGCCTCTATACCTTAATCGATAGCTTTAGCTGATTACTCTCCACAACTTACCACGATACCGTGTTAAAAACATGCGGCAAAACGCTGGCGGAACCCACAAGTTCCGCCAACCAAACCAGGCTTACTTAACGGTGATCTCAATAACTTCAGAAGCCACAGCATCGGCGTGTGGTACATGAATGAAGTTACCCATCAGCAGTTGCAAAGTATGCTTGCCAGGCTCGAGTTCAATCGTGGTTTCGGTTTGACCTTTGCCAAAGTGCTTGTAGTTTTCGTCGGCAGGAATGGGTAAGTTCAGATCAGGCAATGGCGCATCAATAATCAGGTGATGATGACCTGTGTGTTCTGAATCGACACCGGCAGGCGCGACACCCATTCCTTTCAGTCCAAACACAACCTGCACAGGGCTGGTTACAGTGGCACCATTTTCGGGTGAGATAATGTAGACCTCAGCGCCTTCCGGTGCGGGGGATTTATCCATCGCTGAGCCGGCTACTGAAAAGCATGCCAGTGTAATTGCGAATACGCTTGCTACGATTTTACGTTGTAATTTCACAGAAAAACTCTCCTGATGTTGTAAAAGGCCCCATGCAAGCAAGTGGTCTCGCACGGCAGGTTGCACCAGTCACAACTAAACGACACCGGCGCATCTATACAACAACACCTGTGGTTAGAATTTTATTCCAATCGATGACAATTTATTTTCTATTCAACAAGGCCATTTTATGCTTGACAAACCCAGAACAAATAGGTAGCCGACACTAACATCAGACAACGCTAACCTAACTGTTTAGTCAACTTTACTAACTGACTTAGCGCCTTCCAATGCGCCCCAAATGGGTGTGTGCAAACCCTGCCCGGTACTTAAGACCGTAACCCAGCGCACGATCAAATCCAATATGCGCTACCCAGATCAGTCCGACCGCCTGCAACCAGTCAATTGCAAGTACATAGCCTGCAGCAGCACAAAGCACTGCAGCACTATAGGTATGCATGAAATTGTAGGCTGCGGCACCGACTGTCGCCCCGACCAGATAAGCCACAAAAGAAACATCCGGCACCAGAAACAACAGTAGAAAAAAACGCCAGTCAGCACCTGTTTCGCGATAAAGGTATATAGCCAGAAAAAAGATCACCAGCCCTTCAAGGCGAAGCACCCATCGAACACCACCGGTTGCCGCTGACATGAAGCTCTCCTGTATCGGTACACACAAGGAAGTTATTACACTTGAATGATCAGACCGTCAATAACGGCCAAAGCGAAAGCACCAGAGCAAGTGCCATAGTGATATTGAATATTCTGAGACGCCGCGGGTCCGATAGCCAGTGACTCATCAAATGTCCAAAGCCGGCCCAACAGGTCACGGAAGGGAAGTTAACAATGACAAAGACAACAATCACGATCAGTACATTGATCCAGTAGTTACCTTCCCCGGTGTAGGCAGACATTGCGGTGATTGCCATCACCCATGCCTTCGGATTGACCCACTGAAACAATGCCGCTTCCATGAGAGTCATTGGACGGGCACTGGCGGACGCTTTTTCGACCTGACCCGCTGTTGCAATCCGGTACGCCAGATACAGCATGTACAAACCACCGGCGACTTTAAGCGTTGTTGCGAACAGTGGTGATTGCTCGATTAACACCCCTACCCCAAGACCTACCGCAGCCAGCAAAATCCCAAAGCCCACCGCTATGCCAATAGCGTGCGGCCAGGTTCTGCGCAGCCCGAAGTTCACCCCGGAGGCGAATAACATAATGTTATTGGGACCGGGTGTGATCGACGAAACAAACGAAAACACCAGCAGGGAGATAAGTGTAGCTGTTGACATACGGGCGCCTGAATTTAAGTCAGAAATATTGACTTATCTGCCTTTCCATCGCAACCGGCGCCAAATCAATAAACTGCACCGCGCCGCCGCACCGATCAACCAGGGCGATCAACAATGCACGCTCGAACGCGCTTAATTCGTCAAAACTCTACTTGTCAGGTACACGAGGATTCTCCGTTTACTGACTGAATTTATTATAGTAATTTGAGACGTGTTAAACATTTTTTGCAACAAGTCGAAAACCCTGTATATCGAAAAAGCCGAATCGCAGTAATCGCAGGGCGAACATTTGTACAAGCAACTCCAGAATTCTGCAAACATGGCAATGTGGGACAGAGCCGCACGAACCGTTGCAGGTCTCGCTCTGATGTATTTCGGTTTAGCCACTCAAACCCTCAGTGACTCCTCTGTGATTAATATAGCGGCGGCAGCATTCGGGTTGACTAACATCATTGCCGCCGTCATCGGTGCTTGCCCCGGCTACTTGCTGATGCAGTTTTCCACTTTAAAAAATAAAGAACTTCAACAACCTGCACCCAGCCCGGAGGAAGTTCAGGCAAAATCCGTTAGTCGCAAGATACTCTTTTCTGTTGTTGCTCCAACCCTGGTTGTGCTCGCTGTATTCTCATATCTGCTTTACGACCTGTCACATGATTTGTCGATGACACAGGATGCATCAGCAGCACACACCGCCGCCCTGGTTGGACTGAAACTGAATGATCTGCACCAGAGCGGCAACAGTCGCAGCTTAGAGCACGACAAAGACTTGTACGAAAAGCTCTCTGCTCCGCCGCTTGCGATTATCTTTCATCAATCAGATGGCAGTGTGATTGATACTCCGTTTCAGAAACTTCCTGAAAACGCTAATCTAACGCCGATGCTTACAAAACCCGGGGGAGTGCTGGGGGCTTCGATGTTTATGCACGACGGCCACCACCTGATAAAAACAAGGACCCAATCAGACAACGGTTACTTTGTTACTACGCTTTCGCATGTAGAAGAGCACGTTGAAAAAACCGGCAACCGGGTTTGGTCGCGATTGTTTTTTGTCACTTTTCTTGTGCTGTGGTTTGGCGGATGGGCTGCTTATTATATTGTTCGTAAATTCACGCAGAGCACCGTCGGACATGCCAATGCAATGAAGTTTCGCAGCATGCACGATCCGCTAACAGGACTACCCAACCGAATCGGTATGGAAGATCTGTTGGCAACGCGAATAGAGTCCACTGACAACAAGACAGAGTCATTTGCGCTACTACTGATAGACATTGCCGACTTCAGATACTTCAACGATACACTCGGCTATGAATTGGGTGATGAAATACTGACAACCGTTTCTGAGCGCCTGCAAAGCAATCTTACCAACGGTGAAACTATTGTCCGAATGAGTAGCGACGTATTCTGCGTTATCGGACCGGTCGGTCACGACCGGACATTTGCCGCTGGTCTGGCAAATACGCTACACGACATTATTGAAGACCCAATGGAGGTGCGCGACATCCAACTCGACATACGCTGTTGCGTTGGTGTTTCAATGTATCCGATGCACAGCGATCAGGGACCGGAGTTAGTTCGTCTCGCAGATATTGCACTGAATCAGGCTAAAAAGAGCCGCAACCGTACTGTTTACTATCAGGCGGAAAAGGATTCTCACAGCATACGCAAACTCTCACTGCTGGCAAGCCTGCGCTCGGCAATTGACGACAATCAGTTGAGCCTGGCGTACCAGCCGAAAATAAATATAGCAGACGGTAGCCTTAGCGGTGTTGAGGCACTAGTCAGGTGGTACCACCCTGTTTACAAGAACGTGTCACCACTTGAGTTTATCGGCTGGGCAGAAAAGACCGGACTAATCGACAAACTAACCCGATGGGTACTGGAAACGGCTGCCGCCCAAAGTGCCGGTTGGCAGAAAGAAGGGTACCGTATTCCTATCGCCGTTAACCTTTCACCCGTTAACCTTCAGGATCAGGCTATTCTCGATATGGTACAGCAACTGGCGACATACGGACCGTTTGCCAATGGACTGCTGGAACTCGAACTCACTGAAAATGCAGTAATGGAAGATCCGGCCAGCGCACTTGATTCCATGATGTTTTTTAAAGATATCGGTGTAAAAATCGCTATCGATGACTTTGGTACCGGTCTCGCTTCGTTCAGTTACCTGCGCAAGTTTCCGGTTTCTAACCTCAAGATTGACCGAATGTTTGTGACTGATTCCATCTCAGAATCACGCGACGAAGTGTTGTTGCGCTCAATGATAGAACTTGGCCACAACTTCGATTGTGTGGTCACCGCTGAAGGTGTGGAAGACGCAGAGACGCTCGACATACTGAAAAGCTACGGTTGTGACTTTGCACAGGGCTACCATATGTGCAAACCGACTTCTGCCGATGAAGTTATCGAATGGCTAAACGCAGGCAGTTCCGACCAGCAGGTAAATCGAAAGGCTGCCTGAGCGGCAGCGGACTCCCCGCCCCCTCCTTCATTTGTGTACAATCAGTGCCGGTAAACCCTGATACGTACAATGAAAATTTCAGCTATCAATGTCTTTATTCTAAAGACACCTCTGGACGAGCCCTTCGCCTTTTCACAAGGCTGGGTACACCGGCGTTCGGCAACCCTCGTAAAAATTACCACAGACACCGGAATTACCGGTTGGGGCGAAGCCTTTGCGCAGGGGCTTGAGCCACCGGAAATTGCAGCAGCGGTTATTGAACATGCGCTAAAACCGTTACTCATTGGTGAGTCGGCACTGGACATCTCTGTGCTGTGGCACAAAATGTATCACCGCACCCGCGACTATGGTCGCAAGGGAACGGTGATATCGGCTATCAGCGCGATAGACATTGCGCTCTGGGACATTGCAGGTCACCACTATCAACAGCCGGTGTATCAATTGCTCGGCGGTGCCTTTCGCCGTGAAGTACAACCCTATGCCACCGGCTTTTACCGGGTTTCAGGTACAGACGAAGCATCGAGACTTGCCGATGAAGCGATAAGACATCGCGACAACGGTTTTACCGCCATGAAGGTCAAGCTCGGCTTTGGCGTTAAAGACGACTTACAGGTCATGGAGAAGATTGCTGCGGCTATCGACACAAACTCGATTGAACTGATGGTAGATACCAATCACGCCTACGGTTATCGCGAAGCACTGAAACTCGGCAAGGCACTGGAAGCCTATAACCTGCGATGGTACGAAGAACCGGTGGTACCGGAAGATCTGGACGGCTATCGCAATTTGCGTAAGCAACTCAATGTACCCATTGCCGGTGGTGAAAACGAGCATACGCCATACGGTTATCGCGCTCTGTTCAATGCCGCTGCGGTTGATGTTGCACAACCGGATGTGGGGTCCTGCGGAGGTATTACTGCAGCGCGTGATATTATCGCGATGGCGCAGGCACATGGCGTTGCGGTTAACCCGCATGTATGGGGCAGTGCAATTGCTCAGGCGGCCTCACTTCAGCTGCTCGCGGCAATTCCGGTGACTCACCACGCGTTGTTTCCACAGCAGCCGCTGCTGGAGTTTGATTGTTCTTCGCACCCGTTTCGCAACCAGCTGATTACCACTCCGCTGTCACTTACTGAAGGTATGGTTAAAATTCCCGAGGGGTATGGCCTTGGAATATCTGTAGTGCAGGAAACTGTCGATAAATATCGCTGCAACCAGACGATGTGTAGCTGACCTGCAGATATTATCGATACAGTTCAAACACAACTGCAACAGCGTCAGGTGGCCAGCCGTTTCAACAGTTGCTCGCCAAGCACAGATAGCTCATAGGGCTGTTTCGAAAAGCTTTCTATTCTGATAATAAAGCGACCACCGTTCATAACCATAACATGCAACGGTACTGCCGGCGCTTCATTGTCGGTATCTGCTGCGTCGCGACTATGACCGTCAAAATACTTTATCTCAAGCTCAGCATCGCCTACCGCAATGGTTCTTTTATTGCGCTCGAACACCCAGCCCGGCAGTGGCACCTGATATAACTTCTGAACGTCCTGCTGCTTTCGATGCCGCGCGACCATGGTGCTATAACTGTTTGCGGCATGCCGGCCCTGTGTAGTTTCAATGACTCTAACCACAACATTCCTGCTCTGCGACGCTGACTGTGGAAAATAACCAACCATGGCATCACCCTGTATAGAACCGGCAACCCTTCGAAACGCCGGACGCAACTGTCTATTGGTGGCGTTACGCATGGCATATTTATCTACCGTATTAAGTACCATTTCAACGGTGTCGTTGTTAACCCACGGCATTTCTATTGCCCGAATAGCCCTGAGTATTTTCTGGTTACTATTGTCACGACTTTGGTCGGGGTAGAGTTCGGGAAACAGCAACTGATATTCATCAGTGGGCGGGCTTTTAAATGCGCGCTCCAGCAACCGGCCGCTGCTGTCGTTTTCAAGCAGGTGTCTGACAAAACGTTCGCCTGTCTCGTATAGCACCAGCGTGTCATTCGGTGGTGAGAACCGGGTGTTTTGACGACTGCGACTCACGCGAGCCTGGCGGATATAATTTGCGCAACCCTGCTCTTCACACATAGCACTTGCCCAATAGTGAGCATGCCCTTCTCTGACAACTGCCGAGTTTGTCATGAGTCGAATAGTTGGCCATTCAAGCCTTAAACGCTGATTTATGTCATCGACGGCATGTATTAGCTCATGCAGCAGCACAAAGTGAATATATTCTGCGGCAAGCGCGCGCGATGGCCCAACAATAAGCGGATATCGACGCGTAAGATCGGGGTGTAAAAAAACCGACGATGATAAAGGGTCGTAGACGGCCTGCGTAGCATTGCCGAGTTGCCACGGCCTGCGTGCGAGCCCCGGAAACAGGTGTTCCGAATTTTTAAGCTGCCCCCGAATCACCTGTTGATACATGATTCGATTGACCAGTGACAGCTTTACTTCCGATAAATCAATACTGAATTTCTGTTCTACCTGCTCGGCCGCACCGGCAAACATTGCCTGCAGTTCCTGATCGCTAAACTCATGTCGCAGTGAGGTGATGCGCCCGGCGGACTCAACCAGTTTTTGCGCTGTACCAGCCGGTGCTTTGGAATCACTGGTACCGGCAGTATTATCTGATTCATCATTGCGCGGTTGTGTTGTTGCGCAACCGACAATCAGTAAACCACTTATCAGCAAACTGCATAATCTGAACATCCGTACCCCTGCGTTGGTTTTAGTTACCGATTATGGCGGTACCCATACTGGACGGATCGAGGTAGTCACGGTCGAGCCCGAGTTCCCCTATCCAGACAAATTTGGCATCACGATCACCGCCGTTGTCGTCATCATTAAAGTGAACATTGATACCAAAGGGGCTATTCAGTGTGATGCCAAGCTCGGCAAGCGGCACACTGATTTCAAGATTAAAACCGCTATCTGTCACACCATCCTGATTTATATCGCCTGGGAAAACACCACTATTGATATCGGCATCGAATCCGTCAGCGCTGAGTTCGAACACCATGTTTTCCGG
>CAYZVB010000179.1:0-697 GCA_964481315.1 uncultured Granulosicoccaceae bacterium | reverse complement strand
CGGCTATGCCACAGATCGTGCACCTTTGATTGGGGTATTATCTGCGACGCGGAAATTCATGTGAAAATCATCAATACCGTCATAGTCAGGCAGCTTAGAGTTGTTGCCATCGAAAAACAATTCCACACCGTCGTCTTTCCACCATTCAACACCGGAGTCAAAACTTGTAGCGCGGTCCAGTACCCGCACCGCAATGTATAAATACTCGGCATCGCTTACCGCCACCCAGTCGGAACGTAAGCCGTCCTGTGTTTCAAAGCCGGTCTCGTCCGCAGAGATAAGGCGGTTAATCAACAGTCCGTCCGGCTGCCCCAGTATGCCGCGCCACACCGGATCTGAAAATTGCCCATCAATCAGCGGCGGCGCTGCCACCCGGGGTACCTGATAATCGGCCAGCAGTGTCGGGTTTCTGCCCCGCACCACTTCTCTGAGATTGGTATCACCGTCGCTGTCGGCATCAAAATCAACAGTAAAGTCTGTGCCGTTTACAGTGAGCGCGTTCTCTGTGCCCTGACTGACAGTAACGGAACGCTGTGCAGTTGCAAGCAGCAACCCCGGATACGTCAGGGAGTTAATATCTATTGAAAGATCTTCCGTCGCACCGGCGATCAGACCATTAATAGTTGCACTGTATACATTACCGTCTTTCTGTAATACCACCGGGTTGCCGCCGCGTGTTGCGGTAACGGTGTAGCCG
>CAYZVB010000178.1:0-11067 GCA_964481315.1 uncultured Granulosicoccaceae bacterium | reverse complement strand
AACGTAAACAACGTACCAATGGCCATACCGCCAACCAGCACCAGACCAATAGAGTTTCTGGCCTCTGCACCGGCACCGGTAACCAGTACCAGTGGGAAGTGACCTGCAACTGTTGCCACGGTAGTCATAAGAATCGGGCGCAGCCGCGTGGAGGATGCATTGGTAATCGCCGCGAGCTTGGACATGCCCTGCTCCTGCAGTCCCCGCGCAAATTCCACCACCAGAATACCGTTCTTTGCAACAAGACCAATAAGCGTCACCAGCCCGACCTGTGAATAGATATTAAGCGTGGTGGTAAAGCTGTTGGTCCAGTACGGCAGGTTCGGGTTAGGCATTTTAAGAAACGTAAAAATCAGTGCGCCAAACATTGCCAGTGGTACGGACCCGGCCAGAATTACAAACGGATCACGGAAGCTGTTGAACTGCGCTGCCAGCGTCAGATAAATAAGCACGATTGCCAGTGAGAACGCCGGCAAGAACTTGTTACCTTCTAGGCGCAGTTGTCGTGACTCACCGGTGTAATCAAGACTGTAGCCCTGTGGCAGCACCTCTGCGGCAGCTGTTTCGAGAAAGGTAAGTGCTTCATCGAGGGTTTTAATGGTAACGCCACTGAGCTTAACCGCGTTTAACTGCTGAAATCGATTCAACGCACGTGGAGCAGTTTTGTTTACCAGTGTGGCAATTGAACCGAGCTGAATCATCGTGCCATTTGGGCCTGCAATGTAGAGGTCTTCCAGCTGTTCGGGTGTCAGGCGGTCGCTTCGCAGCGCTTTGGGAATAACCTTGTAGCTGCGGCCATCAATGTTAAAGCGATTAACAAATCCTCCGCCAAGCAACGTGCCAACATCGGCACTGACCTGCTGCATGGTTAAACCCATGTCAGCAATTTTGTCGCGATCAAACACCAGCTCAGTTTGTGCAAGATCGATTTTGGTATCTATTTGCGGTGGAAACGCGAACAACCCGGACTGAATTGCCTTAAGCTGAATTTGCTGTGCAAAGCCCAGTATTTCGTCGGGCTCTGCCGTCGAGGCAATAATAAATTCAACAGGAAACTGACCACCGCCAGGCAGTGCCGGTGGTGTGACAGCAAAAATATCAAGCCCGCTAATACCGCTGAATTTTTGCGAAACTTCCTGCTGTACTTCAAACACAGTGCGATCACGATCTGCCCAGTCGTCAAGCACCAGACCGGCAAAGCCCGAAGTCGGGAATGTTAGCTGAAACGTAAACGCAGATTCTTCAATACTTCGCAGCGCTTCATCTGCCTGCGCCGTGTATTGTGCAGCACGCTCTATGGTTGAGGTACCCGGGCCGCTAACAATGCCAAACACCACCCCCTGATCTTCAGTTGGCGCAAGCTCTTTGGCAGACATAACAAACATCGGCACACACAGCGCGGCAATGACCACCCACACCAGATACACCGCAGGCCGGTATTTGAGCGTGCCTTCAAGTTTACGCACATACGACCAGCGAATGCGTTCGAAGCCGTTATAGACTCGCAGCGCAAAGCCACGCTTTTCACCATCAACCAGCAGGCTTGCAGACATCATGGGCGATAACGTCAGCGCCACGATCCCTGAAATAGTTACCGCACCTGCAAGGGTAAACGCAAACTCCCGAAACAACGAACCAGTCAGCCCGCCCTGCAAACCGATAGGCAGATACACCGCAACCAGAGTGGCGGTCATGGCGATCACCGGGCCGGTGAGTTCGCGCGCGCCCAGTAACGCCGCCTGCAGTCGCGACTTACCTTCTGCAATGTGTCGCTCGACGTTTTCGACCACAACAATGGCATCGTCCACCACCAGCCCCACAGACAACACAATGGCCAGTAACGTCAGCAGATTTACACTGAAACCAAACAACTGGATTAAGAAAACTGCACCAATGAGAGAGATTGGTATTGCCACAATCGGTACCAGCACCGAACGCAGGGAACCCAGAAACAGATAGATCACCAAAATGACGATCAACAGTGTTTCCGTCAGTGTCTTGATCACTTCGATAATCGAACTTTGAATATACTCAGAAGCATCGTACGCCATGGTTGCCTGCATACCACTGGGCAACTCACTTTTGATTTTCTCAAGCTCTTCACGAACACCCGCAATTACATCGAGCGTATTAGAATTCGGCAACGGCCAGATCCCCATAAAGATCGCTTCATCACCGTTATAGCGGACCACGGTGTCGTAGTTTTCAGAACCGAGCTCAACCTTTGCAACATCTTCAAGTCGCACAACGGCACCGTTTTGTGAGTGCACAGCGAGCTTCTTAAATTCTTCTACCGAATTCAGGTCGGTATTGGCATCAAGATTTATCTGCAGCAGTGACCCTCGTGTCTGACCAAGCGCCGACAGATAGTTATTCGCTACCAGCGCCTGCCGCACCTGTGACGGCGAAATATTGTGTGCGGCAAGCCGTGTAGAGTCGAGCCAGACGCGCATGGCGAACGTTCGGGCACCTAGCACCTCTGCACGTTGTACACCGTCGAGCGCGCCCAGCCTTGGCTGTACTACTCGCACCAGAAAATCGGTTACCTGATTCGGCTCGAGTATGTCTGAAGTAAAACTCAGATAGGCTGACGCAAAAGCACTGTCTGCAGATTCGACAGAAATCACCGGCACCTCAGCCTCGGGCGGCAGGTCACCACGTACCTGAGACACCTTCGAGTTAATTTCTGACAGTGCTTTTATCGGGTCGTAATTAAGCTCGAGCCTGAGGTTAATCGTCGACACACTCTGCGCGCTTGAAGACTGCACGTAGTCCACACCGTCTACACCACCTACAGCTCGCTCTATGGGCGTGGTGATAAAGCCGCGTACCAGATCGGCGCTGGCACCGACATATGCAGTAGTAATAGTGACAACCGCATTGTCGCTTCGCGGGTACTGGCGAACAGTCAGGTCGCGCAGGGCCTGTATACCGGCAATGAGTATTAACAGGCTAACGACAATCGCAAGCACCGGGCGGCGAACAAAAATATCCGTAAAGTTCATTGTACTTGTGTCCGCCGCGTTTACGTGTTGTCTGGCTGGGGATTTAATGAAGGATCAATCTTGCCTTCCTCATTAAGTACAATGTTCGCCCCGTTGCGCAGCTTGAACACCCCTTCACTGACTACACGCTGACCGGCTTCAAGCCCTTTGGTGACAGATACAAAATCACCACGACGTTCACCAAGCTGCACAAACTGTTGTCGGGCCGTTAAGCCACCGGTATCAGTCTCTTCAATCACAAATACAGAATCGCCATAGGTCGCAAAGCTCACTGCAGTTGCAGGCACGGTGATCACCGGACTTTTCTCAGGCAGCAACACTTCAACATTCGCATACATGCCAGGCAGCAGTGCGGCGGAATCACCAATTGAGTCGAGCGTCGCCTGCACAAGCACCGAGCGCGTGACACTGTCCATCTGTGTGTTGATGGCGTTGATCTTACCGGTGAAGCCACGATCAGGCGCAGCATCGGTAGTGAGACGGATCGGGAAGTCTGTAGCCACCTGCGCCAGTGCCTGCTGCGGTAACGAAAAATTCACCAGCATCGGGTCGACAGCCTGAAGTGACACGATAGATACGCCTGCTGAAACGTCCTGACCGACATCAACCAGACTTAGCCCCAGCCTGCCACTAAAAGGAGCGACAATTTGTTTTCTGTCGATAGACACCTGAATGACATCAAGCTGAGCCTGTGCCGAACGCTGCTGTGACCTGGCCGCGTCAAAGTCGGCCCTGGAAAGCACCTTGTTGTTATACAGTCGCGAGACACGCTTGAAGTTACTGTTGGCCAGGTTCAATGCCGACTGCGCCTGTTCGAGCTGGCTGCTCTCTGAAGACACATCCTGTTGCACCAGAACCTCACCGGCCCGGACACGCTCGCCTCCGCTAAACATGAGTTTTTCGACCCGGCCCGGCGCTTCAGCGGTAATGATAATCCCCTGACCTGCCTCCAGCGTCCCGATAGCAGTGACAGAGTTCTCCCACTCAACCGCCTCGACATCTGCTGACGCCACGGTTACCGGCGGCGGGCGCATATCTTTACCGGCGGCAATCAGCGCACCGATTTGCATGCCCTTGATACCGCCAAGCGCGCCAATGAGAAGGAGCAGCCCGAAAATAGTGAGAATAAATCGCTTGATCATAAAGTTTTGTTGTTCTGAAAGCAGGCAGCAGGATTCGCCTGAAAGAGGACAATTTAAGAATAGTAGAGATAATACGGTGCCACGGACAAAATTGCCCACCGGAAGGGGCACATTAAAGGAGCTCTTAGGAATCTGATCCGCATGAGGTGATTGGCAGTCAACGCAACTTCTTAGTGCGGTGACAATAATTCAGACGTAAATGCCCTGATGTATTTGAGTTTACATTTCGTTAGGGGATTGCCATCAGAAATTGCACAACGGGGCTGTTCACAGAAGTTCGCGACCCATCACTAACCAGCTTAACTCAGGTTCACGGCCAGGCTGGTTTCAGCCAATTACCGCCTGAACCTTCAGAGAACTTTCGCTATTGGTCTTGTCCAGAAAACCAACAATGTCGTCAAGGCCAACGCGATGCGATATCAGTCGCTCTATCTCCGGACCTATCTCCTCGATTGCCTGAAGCGCCTGTGGGATATTGTGATTTAAAGAGTGGGTGCCGGCCAGACGAATTTGCCGGCGAAAAATATCGTGCGGGGAAACAGCAATGGTCTCTCCCGGCGGACAAACGCCAAAGAACAATACGTTTCCACCATTTGCCGCATAGTGCATTAAGCCCTCCGCAACCTGGGGTACACCAGTTGCATCAGCGGTAAAATCGATTGATCTTTCATACCCGGACATATTCTCTCCGGCATTGGTAGTACTTAAGCCGAACGAAGCAGCCAGTTCTAATCTGGAATCATCGATATCAGCCATCGTAATATCGTTTACACCGCGAGTACGCAAGGCTAGAGCCATCAGCATTCCGATCGGTCCCGCACCAAAAATCAATGCGTTTTCTACTGTGTGGGTATCAATGGCATCCAGACCGTTCAAAACACAACCCACCGGTTCGGCCAGTGCTGCAACTTCATACGACAACTCAGAAATCGGGAACAGATTGTTCTGATGAACCACACTATATTCTGCGAATCCACCGTACTCAGTGACACCATACGCACCAAGCTTGTCACAAAGATTGGTTAAACCTTTCTTGCAGGCACGACATTCCCCACAGTGAATTTTAGGATCGACAACGACACGATCTCCATTTTTAAATCCAGTGACATTTGTTCCCGTTGAAACGACTTCACCGGCGTATTCATGCCCCGGCACCAGTGGAAAGGTAGATGTGCCGTAGCGGCCGTAAAGCACATCAATATCAGTATGACAAACACCACTGGCTCGAACGCGAATAACCACTTCCTGATCATCAGCGGTGGGCTCAGCAACTTCATTACAACCAACCTGTCCTAAATTCGGGTAAGTAATCGCTTTCATATTTTTTCCGTGATTGTTGCCTCGGCTTAACGCAGGTATTTCTCTACCGTTTTCGTGACACCGTCAGTCCAGAGCTCAGTCAATGCAGCGACAAAAGCTTTTATAAAAACCGGATGCCTTGAAAGCGGTCCATACACATCACCCAGTTCAAGCCAGCGTTCTGGGTTATCTTTTGCAAGCTTTGCGAGCTCTGTTAGTCGATTCCACTCAGGATCATTGTCCGCAATAGGTTTACCACTGTCAGTGGTGCCGTAGCAGTATCGACACCACAAGGCGCACTCCAACACCAGACCATCGATAGATTGTTTCCGCGC
The DNA here is from genome assembly GCA_964481315.1 of uncultured Granulosicoccaceae bacterium. Classification (GTDB taxonomy): domain Bacteria; phylum Pseudomonadota; class Gammaproteobacteria; order Granulosicoccales; family Granulosicoccaceae. The sequence goes on along the minus strand of CAYZVB010000178.1, from coordinate 5,286 downwards.
AAGGCGTGCGTCAATAACCGGCAGTATAAATTTGGGCTGACGATTCAATCCGTCATAACAAAGGCGTGGGATAGTATCTCCAACAGCTGCATTGGAAAAACGCTCCACAATGGTTTGGTAATACTCCTGGAAGCTGACACCGGGAATGTCTTCAAGAGTCGGAATGATTTCATCATGCTCAAGTCTGTTAAGGTAACCTGACACGACCGGGCTGGCCATGGCATCATGCACATAGTGAATGTCGAGTAAGGCGGCAAGGTAGGCAATGGATGCGTGCCCACCATTGAGAATGCGTAACTTCATTAACTCGTAAGCAGCAACGTCGTCGACAAACTCTACTCCTACCTTCTCCAGCGCAGGACGACCACTCGGAAAATGATCTTCCAATACCCATTGATGAAACGGCTCGCAAACAACCGGGGCATTGTCTTCGACGCCGAAGGTTTCTCTTACAATATTCATTTCCCGTTCGCCGGTCGCAGGTGTTATGCAATCGACCATTGAATTCGGAAAGGCAACATTATCTGCGATCCAGTCATAAACATCGTCGCCATGGTGTTTTGCAAGTCCTAATACAGTTTGACGGGCCACTTCACCGTTTGCAGGCAGATTGTCACAGCTCATTACAGTAAATGGAGCAATGCCGCTATCCCGACGTTTTTGAAGTGCAGATATAATAATTCCAAATACCGTCTTTGGCGAAGCTGTACTGGCCGCATCGGCAACGATATCCGGATGCCCTGAATCAAAGCCGCCGGTTTCAGCATCGACAAAATAACCACCTTCGGTAACCGTCAAAGACACGATGCGTACTTCAGGTCTAGCCATCGCATCCATAATTGCAACAGGGTCAATCTCTATAAAGTCTATCATTGCACCGGTAATGCTGGCCGATAACTGATTTGGGTCTAATTCCACTACGGTGGTTAGCCAGTCCTGCTTTGACAGACGTTCTCGCATCGAACGGTCATAGTCAGTTACCCCGGCACCGACAACAGCCCAGTCATGATCAAGGCCCATGTTAAAAAGACGGTTCAAATAAACACTCTGGTGCGCGCGATGAAAATTACCGACACCCACATGAACGATACCTGCAGACAATTCGCTCTGCTGGTAAGCAGGTGTCGACACTGACGGATCAATTTTGTCCAGCGTGTCTGTGGACAACTTTACCGGTTGCATCGCTGTTGCCTCATCTGATTTGTGTTGTACTTCATCAGGTAAATTCACGGACTAGCTCATCCACTGCCCACCATCTACATTGTAGGTTTGCGCTACAACGTATTCGGCCTCTTTGGATGCGAGAAAAATTGCCATCCCGGTGAGGTCTTCAGCAACCCCCATTCGTCCATAGGGTACTGCCTCACCAACCTCCTTCTTCTTCTGCCCTGGGGCTTTGTTTTCATGTTTGGCAAAAAACGCATCAACACCATCCCAATGCTCGCCGTCGACTACACCCGGAGATATCGCATTGACATTGATGCCATATTTTATAAGGTCCATGCCTGCTGACTGCGTCAGCGAAATAATCGCAGCTTTAGTGGCGCAGTACACTGCAACAAGACCTTCTCCGCGACGACCGGCCTGACTTGCCATATTTATAATTTTGCCGCCTTGTCCGCGCGCGACCATATGTTTGGCGACCGCTTGTAACGTGAAGAGAGAACCTGAAAAGTTAACGGAAAACACACGATCATAGTCTTCACGCTTTATGTCAATGATCGGTGAGGCTGTAAACAGCGCAGCATTGTTGATTAGAATATCGATCTGTCCCAGTTTATCGATGGTTTCTGCGACTGCTGAGTCGATGCTATCCTGCTTTGTCACATCCAAATGCACCGCAACAGCGTTAGCACCCAGTTCAGAAGCAGTGGCGCTTGCTGCCTCGCGGTTAATATCTGCAATACAAACCTTTGCCCCTTCATTCAAATAGGCTTGAGCAAACGCTTTTCCGATTCCTCGAGCTGACCCGGTTATCAGGGCGGTTTTATCGGTTAATCGATTCATCAAATAGCCAGACCATCTTTATCGAATTTATGAACGTTCGCAGGATCAACATCCAGAAATACTGTATCGCCGTGCTCTACATCAATCTCACCGGTAGCTCTGACAGTCAATATATCGTCGTCCAGATGCACTCGGAAAAATGTATCTGACCCCAGATGCTCAGTAACACCAACCTGCCCCGTCCATCGACCGTTGTCGGTGGTAATCAATAGATGCTCTGGACGAATTCCAATACACTCGGCAGTGAAGTTTCGCGCATGCTGTTCACCCAGAAAGTTCATTTTGGGAGAACCGATGAATCCCGCGACAAATCGATTTCTCGGTGATCGGTACAACTCAAGCGGTGACCCTATTTGTTCTATCGTGCCATCAGATAACACCACAATTTTGTCCGCCATAGTCATCGCTTCTACCTGATCATGGGTTACATAAATCATGGTGGTGTCCAGCTTTTTATGCAGTTCTGATATTTCAAGACGCATATTCACCCGCAAGGCAGCATCGAGATTAGATAACGGCTCATCAAACAAAAAAGCCTCCGGCTCACGCACGATCGCACGTCCGATTGCAACACGCTGACGCTGCCCACCGGACAGTTGTCCGGGACGTCGACCCAGATAGTCAGTGAGGTTAAGCACCTGCGCTGCCGCTTCAATTTTTTTGTCCGCTTCTGCACGAGGAATTTTGGCCATCTTCAAAGGAAAGCCGATATTTTTGCGAACCGACATGTGCGGATACAAAGCATAAGATTGAAACACCATAGCAAGCCCCCGTTTTGCCGGTGGCACGTTGGTCGCGTCTTTACCATCTATAAGAATCTGACCGCTGGTGACATCTTCAAGGCCGGCAATCAACCTTAGCAACGTGGATTTACCGCAGCCGGAGGGACCAACAAAAACGACAAACTCACCATCTTCGATATCCAGATCTATCGGATGGATAACTTCGACACTGCCGAAGCTTTTAGTGATCTGATTAAGTGTAATTTGCCCCATTACCTTTCCTATTTAACTGCACCAAAGGTCAAACCACGAACCAACTGTTTCTGACTGAACCAACCCATAATCAGGATCGGCGCAATTGCCATCACCGATGCCGCACTGAGTTTTGCATAGAACAACCCTTCCGGACTGGAGTAGCTGGCAATAAAGGCAGTAAGCGGTGCTGCTTTGGCCGATGTCAGATTGATTGTCCAGAATGCTTCATTCCACGCAAGAATAATATTAAGCAGCACTGTTGAAGCCATCCCCGGAACTGCCATCGGCGTCAGTACATAGATCACTTCTTCCTTTAACGATGCACCGTCCATTCTGGAGGCCTCAAGAATCTCACCGGGAATTTCGCGAAAGTAGGTGTACAGCATCCAGATTATGATCGGCAGATTGATTAACATCAGCACGATGGTCAAACCAAAGCGCGTGTCCAAAATACCGAGGTCACGAAATAACAGATAGATCGGCACCAAAACACCGACCGGCGGCAGCATCTTGGTGGATAACATCCACATCAGCACATTTTTAGTATTTTTTGTCGGATTGAAAGCCATTGCCCAGGCTGCAGGGATAGCGACCATCAAACCAAGTAGTGTCGAACCCACCGAAATGATCACCGAGTTCATAAAGTGTTTGAAGTAATCGGAACGGGCCTGAACCGCACCGAAGCTCTCGGTAGTCCAACCGGAGCTGAATAACACTTCAAGTGGTGCCCTGATCGCATCTTCTTCTGTCTTGAGAGAAAGTATCACGATCCAGATGATAGGAAAAAACATCAGCAGGCCCAGCGTACCGGCAATCGCGGTGTTTAAGACCTTGGTTCTGTTTGAGACTGCACGTGCCATATCAGTATTCCGTCTCTCAGGCGTCGAGGTTCTTGCCGATCATCCGCATCAAAAAGATTGCGACAATGTTGGCAAGGATAATGGCAATAACTCCACCGGCACTGCCCATGCCTACGTCGAACTGCAACAGCGACGACACATAGATCAGATAGGTCAGGTTTGTAGTTGCGGTACCCGGTCCACCATTAGTGGTGACAAGGATTTCGGCAAAGATCGACAGCAGAAAAATGGTCTGGATAAGAATGACAACGGTAATGGCTCGTGCCATATGCGGCAGCATCATGTACCAGAAGCGATTTAACCAGCTCGCCCCATCCATTTCTGCAGCTTCGAGCTGTTCCTGATCGAGTGACTGTAGTGATGTCAGTAGAATCAGAGTTGCAAAAGGTAACCACATCCATGAGACAATGACGATGATCGAAGCCAGCGGAATTTGACCGAAAAAATCGACAGGTTGCATACCTATGGCTTTGGCCAGATGGCCGAATATGCCGTTGACCGGGTTCATAAACATATTTTTCCAGATCAACCCTGAGACTGTCGGCATCACAAAAAAAGGGGCGATTACCATGATCCGGATAACCCCTTGTCCGAACATCGGCCGGTCAAGCAGCAACGCAAAGCCAATACCGCCGATTGTGGTGATGAGTAGAACTCCACCCACCAATACCAGAGTATTTACCAGCGCTGCCTTAAAACTTGGATCGGTGACAAACCAGTAGTAGTTCTCCCAGCCAACAAACGGATTGCCGCTGCCAGGCTGCAGTAGGTTGTAGCGCAGGAAAGAGAAGTACAGCGTCATGCAAAGCGGCACGAGCATCCACCCCAGCAGCAGAAGGACAGCTGGGGAGATCATAAATCGTGCAGCAGATCTGGAAGCTTTGGTGGCCAAGCGGTTTGTCCTTTCAGCGAACAGGTGTCAGCACTGAATGCAAATCTATAATATTTTGGGTAAGCGCTAAATGAAGTGCTGCATTAATAAACCTGACGGGCCGAAGCATCGCCTTCTACCCGCCAGGCACGTTGACGTGTTACTTGATGTAACCAGCTTTTGTCATTTCGCGTGTTGCGAATTTCTGGCTGTTTGCCAGCGCATCGTCAACAGACATCTGACCTGCCAGCGCAGCAGCAACTTGCTGACCCACGTAGTTGCCTATTCCCTGGAACTCTGGAATAGCAACAAACTGTACGCCGGTGTACGGAACCGGGTCACGTGTTGGATCTGCAGGATTAACTGACAGAATAGCTTCTACGATAGTATTAGCAAAAGGAGCAGCTTCCAGGCGACGAGCATCCTCTTCTACCGACTTTCGAGTTCCGGAAGGAACAGCAACCCAGCCTTTGGTTTCGCCAACTTTAGCGAAGTACTCTTTAGAAGTCGCCCACTTCAGGAAGCTCTTGGCAGTATCAACCTTCTTGGAGCTCTGTGGAATAGCAAGTGC
>CAYZVB010000177.1:7289-11105 GCA_964481315.1 uncultured Granulosicoccaceae bacterium | reverse complement strand
TTTTCACCGATGCCACCGGTAAACACAATCGCATCGATGCCTCCCATAATCGCCGCATAGGCACCAATATATTTGCGTGCACGATGTGCAAATACATTTATCGCCAGCTGTGCTGCTTCATCACCCTGCTCTGCCGCTGATTCTATTTCACGCACGTCATTACTAATACCGGACAATCCGGCCAGACCACTTTGCCGGTTTAACAGCGCATCGAGATCACTTACCTGATACTCACCGCTTCTCAGAAGCGCCAGTACGGCACCGGCATCTATGTCTCCCGAGCGCGTACCCATCACCAGACCTTCAAGCGGTGTCATGCCCATACTGGTTTCTACTGAACGCCCAAACTCAACAGCACAGGCGCTTGCACCGTTGCCAAGGTGCAGAGTAACAGTGCGCAGTTCGTCAACCGGAGTATTTAAATAATCGGCAGCCTGCTGTGCAACATATTGATGTGAAGTCCCGTGAAAGCCAAAGCGCCGAACCCGGTGCCGCGCGGCAATTTCGGCATCTATTGCATAGCTGCTTGCGCGCTTTGGCATACCTGCATGAAATGCTGTATCGAACACGGCGATATGCGGATGCTCAGGCCACTGCCGTCGCGCGAGCGTAATACCAAGCAGATTAAACGGGTTGTGCAGCGGTGCATCTACAGAGTGCCTTTCAATTGATTCGATAACAGAATCGGTGACCGCTACCGGTTCTGAAAACTCATCTCCGCCGTGCACAACACGATGGCCAATTGCATCAATCTGATTTTGCTGTGTCTGTTCAATGATCGCGTGAATCGCATTTTCATGAGCGCTGCTGTCCGCCGGATCGAGTTCAACTTTTCCGAGCGTGATCTTTTTGCCTGAAGGCAGTTCGATCAACTGATACTTGACACTCGAAGAGCCGCAATTAATAACCAGAACCTGCATAGTCACTCACCGACAATAAAAAAACCGATGGTACACAGTTTTTATCTGCGGCCGAACGAAAAAAGGCAGCCAAATGGCTGCCTTTCAATTCACAGTCTGTTAACGGTTACTGACTGGTGGTACTCAGCGGTGCAGCGTCGTCCCACAAACCGTACTGGAGTGCACCATTGTGAATGACATACAGGCCGCCATCACTGCCGATTACAGCCCGGTCATTCTGCAGGCCAACCGGCGAGTAGGTATGACCCGAAGCACGGGTTTCGAATTCCCAGTCAGGTACATCAACAAAAGTTGCATTTGCCACATCGACTTCCATTTTCAACATTTTGTTCGATGTCCATTCAGACCACGCAGAGGCGCCTGAACCACGCGGCTGCTCATCGTGCAGGCTAAGCGGTATTGCCATACGTGCATTGCGTCCATTGCCTTCAGAAAGGTAGGCGAACGAATGATGCTGGTATAGCGCCGGCGTTTCGGTACCGCGTTTACCAATAATGCGGGTATCTGCTACCGCCGGTGCTGTAGGATCGGAAACGTCGAACAGCGCAAGCTTCACTCCCTGATAAAACGCCCCGCGGCCATCACCCCAGCCATTACCGTCAGCGGCAATGGCATCTTTACCAACGCCAAGCAGCAGATCATCACTGACCGGGTGCAGGTAATCGGAATAACCCGGCAGCTCTAGTTCACCGGCAATGTAAGGATCGTACGGGTCTGAAACGTCAAGCACATACAGCGGGTCGGTAATGCGGAAAGTGACAAGATAAGCCTTATCACCGATAAAGCGACTCGCATACAGGTTTTCATTCGGTTTACCGATAGGGTCCGGCCGGTTGTCATTTGGCAGTGTTGCTATGGTATCGAGCACTTCACCATCAGACTCTTCTAAAATATTCAGCGTTACCGGTGAGCCACTGCGATTTTCATCGAAGGTTACAATACGCAGTCGTCCGTCTTTTTCACTCATACGAAACGGCTTTCTTTCAGTAAACCATCCCAGATGCCCGCTGACAGATGCAGAGCCTCTAAACTCCGGCGCACTGTTGTTGCGAAAAGCAAACTTGTGTACCTCGGTAGTAATTTCCGGTGGATAATAACTGACCAGCGGGCGACTTTGACTGTCAATGGAAACATTGTAGTCGTACTGGGTTGTGGCCAGATAAAGTGCGTTTTGCGAAACATACATGGTTTCCGACTGTCCGACGAAACAGGTGTTCTCTATTGAAGTCGACTGATTATTTAGATCAATTGTTATAATCGAAATAATGCTTGGACTTTCGTAGTACGGAATTGCCTCGTCAGATGCACTATCAGTGTTCTGATCTGCTTCACTACCGGCATTTTTGTAGCACTGATTGTTACTGATGACATCACCGGTCACTACGTTACCACCAGACTCAAACGAATAACCGGGCATTAGCGCTTCACGGTCAGTCGCTTCAATAATACTGCGATTGGTGGCTATTACCTCATCGTTGTACGGTTCAATAATGCCGTCGATATATGGGTGATAGCGGGTGACCAGTATCAGTTTATTATCGATTTTACGACTGGAGATCATTTGGCCGTCAACGCTTAACGTTCGACCTGCCGATAAATTTCCGGCATCAGTGGCGTTTACCCAGGTGACTTTGGTTTGACCATTCATAAACGCGGCCGGGTAACTCCAGTAAGCCCAGTCAAAAGATCCGCTTGAAAGCATCACCAGTTCCCGATTGCTGCCGTTCCTGTGCAGGTACATTCCACTGGGAGAATCACTTAACTCCAGACGTGACAGTTGCATGGAATTCTCTTTGTCGAGTTGATAAGCACTGAGTGTTTCAACAGGCGGATCATACGGAGCAATTGTTAGCGCATCCTCTTGTGCAAAAGGTTCTGCGATAACCGGAAAAATACCAATGTAGTTACTGCTTGGTCTCTCAAGCGCAAACATAACGTTGCCATCCATCTTTACGCGGTCGGACTCATCGACACCGCTTTCCTGCACATTGGTGTCACTGAAACGGGTTTGTGCATCGCCCCCTCCTCCGCTGGCTGAACTGTCAGCACTGTCTGTGGTTGACTCCAGCGCCACCGGCAGGGCAATACCATCGACTGCAAGTACATCATTGCCAGACCGGGGGTTGGTGTAGTAGTCGAGCATGGCGGTTCGAATCAATGCGTCCGCATCGACCGATGTCAGTTTGGGATCTGCCAGCACCGGATCAGGGTTAGTGCCCTGGTTGCCCCCGGGGTTAGTCGACCCGTCCGGGTTTTCGGTCACACTCGACCCGCCACTACAGGCAGCAATACATGATGCTGCCAGCAGTACAGCAAGTGGCTGCATTCGACCTGCCACACTTTGTAGGTTTATCAATTGGCTCACTGAATTGTCCTCTTTTCAATCATTTATATAGTCCATCAGGCATTAAAATGATCCTGATTGATTTGTATATGGGATTTTTATCCCAAATAACATGCCTAAAATAACGACTGGTCAAGCCGATACTTGATATTATGGGAGTTTTTTCCCAACAATTTGAGAACTCATCAGTTACAATCATCGTATGAATTCCTCCGAACCTACTGCATTAACCACGGCTGTCCGCCGGTTACTGCGTCCGCTGGTGCGACTGTTACTGCGTAATGGAATGGCCTACGCTGACTTCACCGCATTGGTGCGCAGAACCTACGTCGAGGTCGCCGCTGATGACTTTGAACTGCCGGGGCGCAAACAATCCGTCTCGCGCGTGTCGGTGCTTACCGGCATCAATAGAAAAGAAGTTAAGCGAATCCTGTCGGAACCGAGTGACATTGCCCCGCCTGAAAACAACCGCGCTGCCCGTGTTATCAGCGGCTGGATGAGAGATGACGAGACTACCGATGCAGACGGCCGGCCGCTGCCGCTGTCCTGGGG
>CAYZVB010000177.1:3829-7279 GCA_964481315.1 uncultured Granulosicoccaceae bacterium | reverse complement strand
GGTGACAACAATGCCAAATCCGGCTTCGAAGCGCTGGTTAAAAAATACAGTGGTGACATGACAGCACGATCAGTGCTCGATGAACTGCGCAGGGTGGGCGCGGTTACTATGGAAGACAACACGGTATCACTTACCGCCACCGGCTATATCCCCGCCACCAGCAACGAAGAATTACTGCGACTATCCAGCATCGGTATTGCCGACCTGGTGAATACCATCGACCACAATCTTAGTGCAGAGAACACTGCCACACGCCTGCAACTCAGTGTCGCCTATGACGACGTTCCACTCGATGGTGTAGAGCTATTCCGTAACCTGAGTAAAGAAAAATCTAAAGAGCTGCTCCAGTATCTCGACAGTTTTCTTGCAACTCAGGACAGAACCGTCAATCCATCGGTAAGTGGCGAAGGACGTTATCGAACCGGGTTGGGTATTTATTATTTTGAAGAAGCATTGTCAAACGATGCAATGACTGAATCCGGTGACGAAAAATGACATTAACCCTGCCCCGATTCCCCCTGCTACTTCGCCTGTTGCTGTTAAACCTGTTGTTAACTGCCACCCTGACCGCATGTTCCGGAGGAATATCTGGCACAGGTGATGGAGACATCATTGTCGTCGATGGCGACAACGTTGCAGTCGATTCGACTGACAACGGTGTTACCGGTGGCACACTGGAATCACAAGTTGCACAGCTGCAGATTTTCCCGGGAAGCATTTTATCGCAACCGGCTGCACGCACATTTACTAACAACATGGAGTCACCAGCCGATGGTGCAGATGCTCAAATGAGCACCACACCGACCCCGTTAGTATCCCTTGAGTTAAACAGTCTGCTGAGTAGTTATAATAACGTCTCCGCCGGTATTACCACGTATATAGCACTGCTGGAAACCAACCTGTCTGACGCTTTCAACAACTGCGAAAACCAGGGTGTCTGCAGTACGCTGCCGGCAACTGCCACCATAGCAGCGGATCAGAACCAGCTGGTTACTGCCGACAACGCAGCAAAAAACTTTTTCAACATTCAATACACCCGCAACACTGCCGGCTTCTTCGACCACATGTTTACCTATACGCTTGATAATGGCACCAATGTCACACTGCAATGGAATAATGCGGAGGATCTGTTTTACTTCTATGCAGACTCCGGCACCACGATCACCTATTCATTAACCGACAGTGAAACAAACTCGATCACATTGCGTCATACCATCAAAAACACCGGTGCATTACTGCAGGCAACGCTCATTAATAATACCGATACCAGCACAAGTATTGAGGCAGATATTATTGACTGGTACATACGCGGCACGATAGATACACAGAACACGGTTATTTACGCGCACGATCAGGAGAACCCTGTGATCCGGCGTGAAGCAACAGCAACCGATGGCACCGTTATTTCCGCCGAAAGCTGCGACAGCAATAACTGTATCTGGCAGTCAGTATCTGACGAAAACAACGAAATATTTCTCGCCGCCGAAAACAAACTGGGCAATTTTTCAGAGACCTTCAACCTGAATACTGAAACCGATATTCCGTTACCACCGCAATTGCAGGCGCTACCGGAAAGATGGGTGGTATCAACTGAAGACAACAACGGTACAGCGCTTCAGCAATCTATTGTATGTAGTGGCGTTGCGGTCGCGAACCGGCAGCGGGTGTTCTGCTGGCAACCAACACCTTTGTCTGCTCGTGATTACTTCTTCTATGAAGAAACACCTGGCAGCGGCTTGCCGTCCTTTCGACAACTCACCACAAACTAATCCTGAATACGTAGAATTACTGGGTTTTTTAACTGTGCAGAGCGCATTATCTGAATCGCTGTTCAGCGAATTGTTACAGTCAATAAAACCAACATATACATTACCGCGTCGGGCGCACCAATTGCTCAGGCACCTGTGTTATTGACCAACACAGGTGTTATATGAAAACCAGTTATAAAGAAACTCCAAAGCCAAACAAAAAGTGCTGCATAGTAGCGGGCATGGCGCTTACATTGTCGGCCGGCATCACAACCGCTGGCGCAGAACCTTTCGGACACTTTGAAAGAAGCGTCTATGCCACGATGGGGCTTGGCACCAGCCGGTTAACGCCGAGTGTTGATAACTTTCCGGCACTTGATGTGAACGACCGGGTAGAGCCTGCAGGACAACTCACTGTTGGTGTCGATGTTACTGAATTATTGTCAGTGGAAGTTCACTCTGCCGACCTTGGAAGTGCCGGCTTCTCACCGCGCGGTAATGCCGATGGCAGCAGTTCGGCAGGACGATTCAACTATCACATGAACGGTATTAGCGCATTGGCTTATTTTGGCAACGACCGCAGCAATGCGAAGCGACGAGGCCTCACAGGCTATGGCCGGGTGGGCTATGTTGATATAAACAACAACGCCACCAACAACACGCTCAACTATCAGCGTGACAGCGGCTCGGGCCTGCTGCTTGGAGCTGGCATCGAATACGCCATGCGCTCAGGACTGGGTATGCGTGCAGAATTGATGGCAGCCGATGAGGACGTTAAGTTCGGCCAAATCGCCGTAAGCTACCGACTGGGCATGCCTGGCAGCAATCCGGTAATGGCAGCAGCTAAAGCACCGGAACCAAAGCCTGTTGTCACACCGGCACCGGTAGTCGAAACACCGACCGTTCAGGCACCTCCTGCCAAAGTGCGTTACCCGGAAATTTCAGAGGTCGTTAACTTTGCCAACAACTCAGCAGACCTTACCGGCAGTGCGAAAATCATTCTCGACGAATTTGCACAGCGGTTAGCCTCATTTCCGGAAGCCTCGCTGCAACTCAAAGCACACACTGACAGCAATGGTTCATACGCCTACAACCAGGCGCTGTCACAGCGCCGCGCCAGTTCGGTAAAACGGTACCTCACGGAACGTGGCATCAGCAGTTCAGCCATAAGTATTACCGCTGCCGGTGAAACCAAACCGATTCAAAGCAACTCGACCAACGAAGGTCGCTTTAGTAATCGCCGGGTGGAACTCACAGCTGGCAACCTATTCAGACAACCTGCTGTTGCGCAGTAGCACCTGATCTGCCCTGTCGCGACATACGCGGCAGGGTAGAACTACATTTCTGACAAAACACCATCTGTTCGGCGCTTTTGTTGCAAGATTGCCGGTCGATTCAAAAGCTGACCAATAACTGATGTCAATTGAACAAATTATTGCCCTGGCTTTAATTCAGGGCCTGACCGAATTTCTCCCGGTTTCCTCATCCGGCCACCTGGCGCTGGTGCCGGTACTGACTGACTGGGAAGATCAGGGCGTCATTACAGACGTCATGGTGCACGTAGGTTCGCTGTTTGCGGTGATTGTGTATTTCTGGCGCGATGTACTGAATCTGCTGGCTGGCACCTGGGATCTGGTTCGCTTTAAAAACACTCACAATGCGCGCATGGCAGGATACATTGCACTGGCCACCATTCCGGCAC
>CAYZVB010000177.1:0-3819 GCA_964481315.1 uncultured Granulosicoccaceae bacterium | reverse complement strand
TATTTGGTGCACTGTTAAAACTGACCGGCACGCTGGACGCTATTCGCGCAGATACGCTTCGAGTAGCAAAAATTATCGCCTGGACCGCTGTGATCTACGGCATTCTTTTATACATTGCCGATCTTGTCGGAAAGCGCATCAAGCGTATGGAAGACATGACGCTGGCACCTGCGATTACCATCGGTATCTGCCAGGCGCTGGCACTGATCCCCGGTACCAGTCGTTCCGGAGCTACCATGACCGCTGCCCGATTCCTTGGTTTCGAACGCGCTGAAGCTGCACGTTTTTCATTTCTGCTGGGTATTCCGGCGATTGCAGCGGCCGGCGGCTTTACCGCCATTGAGGCGATTCAGATGGGCGGAGGCATTCCATCACACGCAATCTGGGCGGCCATATTGACATTCTTTGCAGCTATCCTGGCAATCAGTCTGCTAATGGCACTGGTGAAGCGCATGGGTTTCTGGATTTTTATGGTCTACCGGCTGGCGCTCGCGGCTGTACTGTTTGCACTGATTTATGAATGGGTGCCCGGTTTTTCTATCGTGTAGCTGCTATAACACGCGTATCGGTACGAATACGCGTTTGCACAGGCACAATTTTTAGCATATCGTGTCATGACATATATGGAGATATCGTCTATCCTTCTGCCGTAGCTGGTTAACCAATCAGTACCAGACAGAATAATGACAACAGAGTCAGGGAACCGCTAAGGACCATGAGTTTTACAGAAAGAAGAACAACCAAACGCGTTGCTGATGCAATGGCCATCTGCATCGAGACCACCAGCACCTCTCAGCCATCAACTCCGGCCCGCACCACGCGCGTCGTTAAGCTAAGTACACACGGAATGCGGTTTACCTACGGCTCAAAACTGCCGGACGATGAAACCCTGCAGCTATCCATGCTGCTCGGCCCGGAACGTAAAGAAGTCTGCGTATGCGCAGAGGTAGCCACCTGCACTGAAAACGCCGGTGCTACGCCGGATGCACGTTACGCTACCCGTCTGATCTTTAAAGATCTCGACACCCGCGCACGGCAACTGCTGGAACAACATATTGACCATGTATATCAGCAAACACGCGTACTAAAAGAACTGCCGTTTAAGCAGTCAGCCTAAAAAAACGTATCAGCAAGGCACATTACTCAATAGTGTTACGCTAATCAGTAACCGCCCACCGAGACTCCGGCAGCTTCAATAGCATTACGCAGTTCCGCGGCCATCATAACGGCAGCCTTATTATCGCCGTGCACACAGACTGTTTCCGGTTTTACAGGCACACGCACACCGTTTACTGAAGTTACAGATTGCGTTTCGATCATTTCAAGCACCCGGTCTGCAGCCGCCGCAGGATCATGAATCACTGCACCAGGCAGGTTGCGGGATACCAGTGTACCGTCGTCGTTATAGGCGCGGTCGGCATAGACTTCGCGCAACACTACCGCACCTGCTTTCTCGGCCTGTGACTGCAGCGGTGTTGCCGCCATAGCGACAATTGCCAGTGACGGATCAAAACTTTGCACTGCACCAACGAAACACTGCGCCAGTGCTTTATCTTCACTGGCCATATTCGCCAGTGCACCATGCAGTTTCACGTGAGTCACCTGCGCATCGCATGACACGGCAATCGCCGCCAGTGCACCAACCTGATAAACAATTGATGCCGCTACCTGACGATGATCGGGGTCTGCCATGCGCCTTCTGCCGAAGCCATTCAAATCATCGAAGCCGGGATGTGCGCCAATACGAACAGCGTTTTTAACACAGGCCTGCACTGTATTTGTCATCACCAGCGGATCTCCGGCATGAAAGCCACAAGCTACATTGGCGCTGGTGACAATTTCAAGCATCTGTTCGTCGGCGCCCATTTTCCATGGACCAAACGACTCACCAAGATCAGCATTTAAATCAATTGTTTTAAGCGTCATGGATATCTCTCGCGTCAACAACACCATCAATTAAGTTATACGATAACAGATCAGCTATTTCTGCAGGATCACGGTGCAGCGGGGCAATGTTATCGGGCAGACGCTTTTGCATATCACGATACACTGCCAGCGCTTAAACCGCCTCTTCTATCGACACACAATGGAAACGAAATTCTGACAACACAGGCAATTGTACAAAGCGGTGCAGATCGGCACTGATTACCGTTGCAATTCTTGGATAACCGCCTGTCGGTTGCCGGTCAGACAACAATACGGTTGCCATCCCGTCGCCACCAATTTGTACATCACCGGACAGCACCGCATCTGATATTCCACTCAGACCTGTCGTCGACATAAACTGTGTATCACAAGTCAGCCGTGCACCCATACGATCACGTGCCGCAGAAACAGTAAACACAGTGTTTAAGAAACGTTCGCGAACGTCTTCACTAAACTTATCTGCCTGAGCACCCCAGACCACGCGGATCGATTTGCTGCGTGGTGGCACCGGTGTGTTGACAGAAAGGTAAGCACAGCTGGTGTTTTGAGTTTCATACACCGGCAGCTCATCACCGGCTTTCAAAAAGCGTCCGTTAAAACCACCAAACCCTGCACGGGTATGAGTACCCCGTGAGCCGAGCACCATTGGTACTGCAAAACCCTTTTGCACATGCAGGTAACCATATACCCCTTCTCCGGCGGCACCAATAGTGATTCTCTGCCCGGCTTCAACCCGCATCGTACTTCGCCACACTAACGGACAGTTGTCGATGCTTGCACCCATAGCAGCTCCGGTGCACGCAATTACCATAGCGCCGCCGCACACTTCAAACTCACCGCCATTGCCTGAGAATTCAATGACTGCATCATTGGGCTGATTATTAAGCAATGCCATACCCTCAGCCAACGCAACTCGATCCATCACGCCGCCTTCGGCAATGCCGTAGCGTTGCAAACCGTGCCTGCCATAATCCTGCAGCGAGGCACCGGGAGCAATCGATACAACACGCAGCCACGCAGTCACAGCTCAGTACCTAAAGGCGAACCGGTAATGATGTTCTGCCCCTGCGCACTGGTGTGAGTTAAGTGCGCGAACTCGTCGTTGTCGATGGCATAAAATACCACCTCATCGCCGGCGACAATTTTGACCGGTGGTTCAGCACTGCAGTCGAAGTTACAAAAAGGCGTGCGACCTATGGTTCTCCAGCCGGTAGGTATTGCGGTAGACGTCACCACCGTCTGGCTCACAGCGACTGAAACAGAACCCGGCGGAACAAAAGGTTTTACCTTATCAAGCCGTGGAAGATCCCAGTGCGACGGCAATAAACCAAGGTAGTAAAAACCCGGTGCAAAGCCTAAGGTCAGTACCTTTTGTATTGCTTTACAATGCTCAGCGATTACCTGATCGGCAGTAAGGTTTAACAGCGAAGCAACCTCATTAAGATCTTCACCGTATTCACCGCCGTAACAAACCGGCACCCGCCATCGGGTAAAGTTTTGCGCAAGCGTTGTGTCCGACCAGTCGATTGAGCCAATCTGTTGCGCTAACTGTGACTGTAATTCAGCTGCCGAAACCATCAGTGGATCAAAACGTACCAGCACCGATCGCAACGTCGGCACAGTATCGGTCACACCAACTGTATTAGTGTTAGATAAATACCGATCAAACAACTGCACCGCACGATTGACAGATAAATCGAGCGTGTCACCGAACTCGATTATCAGTGCTGCTTCACCGGCATTCTTAAATACCGGATTGATTGGAGTATGGTCGGTCATTGGTTGCCATAAAATTCAACCGCAATGTGCTTCAGTCGGCGTGGTGTGCACGTGCCGACAATAAATATCCCCCGGCAAAGCCGGGGGTATTAGAATCAGGGCCGCTCAAAGCGG
>CAYZVB010000176.1:8140-11111 GCA_964481315.1 uncultured Granulosicoccaceae bacterium | reverse complement strand
CCCTGTTTGCGTCTGCGTATCCATCGCTGAATATTACAAACGCCGTTTTTTACTGTTCAAAACACGCCTTTAGCGCTTGGTCTGTTGTGATCGCAGGTAAAAACAGTTAGCGTAATAGGTGTCGTTTGGTACTACACGAACTGCCAAATGTACCAATTTGGTAAATTGGTACAGGCAATTGTCGTACGCCGCTCCGGTTGTCGCTCACGACTCCCTGCACGGCTTGCCGGACGACCATCAGATCATTCATTTGGATGACACGAGGGGTGAAATGAATTGAGTGCGAGTCATGAATGACCCATCACCTGGCAGTCCCATCGGGGATGCAGGCAGCCTGTCTGCGGTAATAAGGCGTAAAATACTGAGCGGCGAATACCGTCACGATGAACGTCTGCCGGCTGAACGCTCACTGGCGGCACAGTTCGGTTGTTCACGCGGTACCGTCAGAGCCGCCATGAACAAGCTGGAAGAACTCAACCTTATTCAACGTCGCATTGGCAGCGGTACGTTTGTCAATCACCGTGCCTTTGCCGATGAATCAGAAATCGCCAACCTGACCAGCCCGCTCGAACTGATCGATGTACGTCGCGGTATGGAACCACAAATTGCCCGCCTCGCGGTTATGCATGCAACGGCGGTACACCTTGATAAACTCTCCGAAGCGCTGCTGCAGGTTGAAGCCACCGAGAACGATGGGCCGGAAGCATTTACCCGTGCTGATCAAACCTTTCATTTAACCCTTGCCGAGTGTACCGACAACTCACTCATGATCTGGCTTTGTCAGCACATACACGATGTGCGATCGCATCGGCAGTGGAGCACCATGAAAGACAAAATCCTGAGCCAGCAACAAATTCGCAGTTATAACGAGCAACACCGTCAGATATTCAATGCCATTGTCAGCAGAGATGTCGATGCGGCAGCGGCAGCCAGCATTGCACACCTCGACAAAGCCCGCATCGACTTGATTGGAGCTGCACCGTGAACATGCCGCACGCCCTGCCCGCCGGCGTTAATCCATTTCAGGCGGTCTCCGGTGTAATTAAACCAGCGCTGCCAACACTGCCGGCCGGTATGGAACGCCACCCGATCACGGGCAGCGGTCTCATAGTGCTGACGCTTGCTGCCGGTGACAGCATTGAGATTATCGACCCCGAAGGCTTACAACCATGCTCGGTTGCAGTACTAAACCAACAGGGAAAGAACAGCCCGCAATTGTTAGCAGAACTCGACAGCAGCAAAAGTGACGAGGCAGTGGCAAACATACTTGCCGCAGACAATAGCGACAAAATCAAACACAAACTGTCCCGCTACAACATCCGCTGGAGCGAGATAAAATCATTCAAAGTCATGCAAGGCGATACCCCTGCCGGACACAGCGTTGCTGCCACTGCCAGTGAAGAGCTTGTTTGCATTGTTGCGGCACCGGCTGAAGCCATGCAGGCACACGAGCAACTGCCACCAACCGATCTGGTTTGCTACGTAACGCGCGCCAATCCGCAACAATCATCAGAGGCGTCACTGCCGGAACCGCTGGGTGACATGACGCTCGATATGCGTGTCGAACGCTGTACCTCACGTACCTACACAGTTAAGGCCGGTGACTACATTCAAATCATTGATGTCGAAGGTCGCGAATGCAGTGACTTTCAGTGTTTTGATATCGCAAAGCTTGAAGCAGGCGTTGAACGCTGCCTTGATGCCACCACCACACGAACACTCATGGCAAGCGCCTACCCGCAACCGGGGTTATACGCCAAGTTTTATGATCAGGATATGCAGGCTATGGTGCAGGTGATTAGAGACACCTGCGGACGCCACGACTCTTTTGGCCTGGCCTGTACCGCAAAGTACTATGACGATGCGGGCTACCCGGGTCATGTGAACTGCTCTGACAACTTCAACCATGCCCTTGCTCCGTTCGATATAAAACCTCGCGCGGGCTGGATGGCAATGAACTTCTTTTTTAACACTGCCGTTGACGACACCAACCAGATGCTGGGTGATGAACCGTGGTCACGCCCCGGCGACTACGTGTTATTGCGTGCGCTAAAAGATCTGGTGTGTGTTTCTTCGGCGTGTCCGGATGACATTGATCCCGCCAACGGCTGGAACCCCACTGACATACACGTCCGGGTTTACCCGGCAGAAAACGAATTCTCAACCGCGGTGGCCTACCGAATGACTGCTGATGCCGACCCAGAACTGACTAAAGAAACCGCCTTCCACTCAAGCACATCAAAGCTCACCAGCAACTACACCGAATACAACGGTTACTGGCTGGCCAATCGCTACAATAATCACGGACCAATAGACGAGTACTGGGCATGCCGGCAAGGCGTAATCGTTACCGACTTATCGCCGCTTCGAAAGTATGAAGTACTGGGTCCCGATGCTGAAAAACTGCTACAGCATTGCGTAACGCGCGATGTTAAAAAGCTGTCACCGGGGCAAGTCGTGTATACCGCCATGTGCTATCCAAACGGCGGCATGATCGACGACGGCACCGTGTTCCGTATGTGCGAAAATAACTTCCGCTGGATTGGCGGGTCAGACTACAGCGGACTGTGGCTGCGCGAAAAAGCACAGGAACTGGGCTTAAACTGCTGGGTAAAATCCTCTACCGATCAACTGCATAACCTGCAGGTACAGGGCCCGAAAAGCCGCGACGTATTAAACGAAATAATCTGGACCCGACCCGATCAGACACCACTGAATGATCTGGCGTGGTTCCGCTTTTCTGTTGCACGCCTTGGCCACGAACACGGCGTACCACTGCTGGTATCGCGAACCGGCTATACCGGTGAGCTTGGCTATGAAGTGTGGTGCCATCCCAAAGACGGCGAAGAAGTCTGGAACGCCGTAATGGAGGCCGGCCAGCCGCACAACATCACGCCGCTCGGGCTGGAAGCGCTCGACATTCTGCGTATCGAAGCCGGGCTGATCTTTGCCAACTACGAATTTACCGATG
>CAYZVB010000176.1:5688-8130 GCA_964481315.1 uncultured Granulosicoccaceae bacterium | reverse complement strand
CGTGGATGCCGTGCTGGGCGACCTGGCCGTCCTCCACCGCGACGCGCTGCAGCGACGCAAAGACAACCCGATGCAGAAGCTGGTTGGACTGGAACTGAGCGGCGATGAAATCGCCCATCACGGTGACTGCGTGCACATTGGCAGGCAACAGATCGGCGTGATCACCAGCGGCACAAAGTCGCCAATACTGTCGAAAAACATCGCACTGTGCCGAATTGCTGTTGACCATGCCGCGGTGGATACCGAAGTCGAGATCGGTCAGCTCGACGGGCACCAGAAACGCCTGCAGGCAAAGGTTATTAGCTACCCGTTCTACGATCCGGACAAATCACGTGTACGCATGTAAACAAACTCCCGAATGACCAGCTGTTAAAAGCCCGCAATTCAGTTCAATCAGCGCCCGACACCCGCCTGCTGTGTTGAATCAGTGTTGCGTTTCTTACAAACTGTAGCCAACAGCATTTTGCGAGAGGAAACCTTGGGAAAATCGGAAATACTCACTCTGCACCGGGAAGATTCACCGTTTAAAACCGACCCGGCACAGTCGTTTACGCTGCCTGCAAGATTTTATCTCGACGAAGACATCTACAAACTCGAGATGGAAAAAATTTTCAAGCGCAGCTGGTGGTACGCGGGCCATGTCAGCCAGTTGCCAAAGGTGGGCGACTACCTGACCACCAACATCGACGAACAAAGCATTTTTATTGTGCGCGACCGCGAAAACAACCTGCGGGCGTTTTACAACGTCTGCCAGCATCGCGGTCATGAACTGGTGGAAGGTGCCGGACACACCAATGTTATTGTCTGTCCGTATCATGCATGGTCTTACGACCTCGACGGCAGTCTGATCGGTGCACGCAATACGGCAAAGATGGCAGGCTTTAACAAATGCGATTTCGCATTAAAACCGGTGGCAGTCGAAGTGTTTTGCGGCATGGTTTTCGTCAACCTCGATACCGAAGCTACCTCACTGGCAGAGCAAACCGGCAACCTCGAAAATGAAATTCGTCAATACTGCCCTGATGCCGACAACCTCTCGTTTGCACAGCGCGATACCTATAACGTCAGCAGCAACTGGAAGGTCATGATCGACAACTTCCTCGAGTGCTATCACTGCCACACCGCGCACCGTGACTTCGTTGATCTGGTCGATATGAAAAGTTACCGCTCCGAAGTGCATGGCATTTACTCAAGCCATATATCAAACGCGGCCAACTCAACCGAAAATACAGCCTACAGCTTTGAAAAAGGCGATGTCGATTTCGGTTTTGCCGGTTGGTATTTGTGGCCAAACCTGACGCTATGGGCCTACCCGGGTGAAGCGAATCTTTCAGTACTGCAAATGATACCCGACGGCGCCGGCCGCACCATTGAATACCAGGACTGGTTTGTACCCGACGGCAAGGCAAGTGCGCAGTTGCAGGAGGCCATGGACTACCAGAAAGACACCCTGCAACCCGAAGATATCGGCCTGTGCGAAAGCGTGCAGCGCGGACTTAAGTCAAACGGATACAACCAGGGTCGCTTCGTGGTCGACGAAGACCGCAGCGAACTCTCCGAACATGCCGTTCACCACTTCCAGCGACTGGTGGCCGAAGCGCTCGATGCAAAGCTTGATGACTAACCTGCATCAGCCCCGAACCAAACCGTGCTGCCGGTCCGACACCGGTTTAAAGTCACAGGTATCTGTGGCAAAGTTGAATACGTCCCTGACAATCAAGACCCGGAGGTTATATGTCTAAACGCGTTGCCATTATTGGTGCCGGTCCCTGCGGTACTGCCGCACTAAGAGCGTTTCAGTCTGCAAAACAAAACGGCGAAGAAATTCCAGAGGTTGTCTGTTTTGAAAAACAGGCCGACTGGGGCGGACTATGGAACTACGACTGGCGTACCGGCCTTGATGAATACGGCGAACCGGTACACGGTTCAATGTACCGCTACCTGTGGTCGAACGGTCCAAAAGAATGCCTTGAGTTTGCTGACTATTCTTTTGACGAACACTTCGGCAAACCAATCGCAAGCTTCCCGCCGCGGGAAGTACTGGCAGACTACATTAAAGGTCGCGTTGAAAAGGCCGGCGTCAGAGACTGGTGCCGCTTTCGCCACCCGGTGCGCAACGTCGAATACCACAAAGACACCGACAACTTTACCGTTACCGCGCACGACCTGGTTAATGACAAACGGGTTAAAGAACAATTCGATCACGTGATTGTTGCCAACGGTCACTTCTCAACACCCAATGTTCCATACTTCGAAGGCATGGATAAATTCGAAGGCCGCGTGCTGCACGCACACGACTTTAGAGATGCGCTCGAATTTAAAGGCAAAGACGTAATGGTTGTCGGCGCCAGTTACTCAGCTGAAGATATCGGTTCGCAGTGCTGGAAATACGGTGCCAAATCATTAACCGCCTGTTACCGCACCAACCCAATGGGATTCCAC
>CAYZVB010000176.1:0-5678 GCA_964481315.1 uncultured Granulosicoccaceae bacterium | reverse complement strand
ACTGGGAAACCAAACCGCTGCTAACCAAAGTAGAAGGCAAAACCTGCCACTTTAAAGACGGCACCAGCAAAGAGCTCGACGCTATTATTCTCTGCACCGGCTATCTGCATCATTTTCCTTTTATGGACGATGATCTGCGTCTGGTAACCACCAACCGCATGTGGACACCCGACCTCTACCAGGGCGTTGCCTTCGAACCGAACCCGAAAGTCATGTACCTCGGTATGCAGGATCAGTTCTATACCTTCAACATGTTTGACGCGCAGGCATGGTGGGCGCGTGATGTCATTATGGGCAAGATAGACATACCGTCTGAAAAAGAGATGAAAGCCCACAGCAAGAAATGGCTCGACCGCGAAGCGACTCTCGAAACCGATGAAGACATGATCTGGTTCCAGGGTGACTACACGCAGGAACTGATCGACCAGACCGACTACCCCAACTTTGACATCGAAGGTGTTAACAAAGCGTTCATGGACTGGGAACACCACAAGCACGATGACATCATGGGCTTCAGAGACAAGGCTCACAAGTCACTGATTACCGGATCTCAGTCACCCTCGCACCACACTTCGTGGACCAAAGCGATGGATGATTCCATGGCCGAGTACCTCAAGAACTGATGGCGAAAACTGTTCGCACAGCCTGATTTGCCTGCCCGGGATTTGCCCGGGCAGAACTTGCTACTGCGGGGTGTTGGCTTATCGGTGCGGCTTTCATCGCGCTCGCAGGTGGCAACCGCCGGACAAACTGTGGCAGTGTTCAGTGCTCAGCCAACTCAGGGGCCTTAGCATCACATTGCCAGATCAGGCAACAGGATTTCACCATTCTTCAACCCCGATGGGCGGATTATCGATTACACTATGCTGTTTCGGTGGCCGGCGTAACGCCAGTTGCACACCATTTTGAGCCCAAGTCATTGAATTATAAAGAATCGGAGTGCGCGTGACCAGCTATTCTGACACCCTCCAGCAAGGCGATACCATCAGCTGTTACCAGATCGAAGAAGTTCTGGGTCGCGGCGGATTTGCAGTAACCTACCTTGCTGTCGACCTGAACCTCGACGTTCACGTCGCTATAAAAGAGTATCTGCCGCGGGAAATCATTCATCGCGACGAGCACCTGAATGTCTCAGCCAGACGCCCCGAGTTCGCCGAAGACTACAATATCGGGCTGAGTAACTTTGCCCGGGAAGCAAAAACTCTTGCTCGCTTCAAGCACCTGAATATTGTTCGCGTGCATCAGGTTATTCACAAGTACAACACCGCCTACATGGTGATGGACTACGAGCACGGCCGCGAGCTTGCCGAGGTACTCGAAGACCGAACCTCACTCCCCGAAGACGAACTGCGCAGTATTTTGTTTCCGATATTCGATGGCGTCGAAGAAATTCATCGCCATGGTCTTGCTCACCGTGACATCAAGCCTTCGAACATTTATTTAAGAGACAACGGCTCTCCGGTACTACTCGACTTCGGTGCTGCCCGCTACACCATGAGCGAGACTACCCAGCAACTGACTGCTGTCGTCACCGTTGGCTATACCCCGATTGAACAGTACAACGTGTCGGAGAACGACCAGGGTCCGTGGTCCGACATTTACGCACTTGCCGCTGTGTTATACGAAGCCGTTACCGGTGAGATGCCGGTCGATTCGGTGACCCGCGCATCGAGCAGCTTAACCAACTCGAGCGACCCGCTGGCGCCTGTAGCAAACAAGGCACAACAACATTATTCAGATCATTTTCTCAATGCGATTGACTGGGGTCTGAACATGGAAGCCGAGGATCGTCCGCAAAGTATTGCGCAATGGCGTGATGCTTTTAACGGCGTCGTGAAACCTGCCGAAGACTATAAGCCGCAGCAACAGCCTACCCGTCCGGTACGAAAATCAAAGCTCAAAACCAGAGCCGCCAACCTGGGTGAAATAACTGATGCACCGCGCTACGAAGACACTCCGCAACGCCCGTACGAGTCCGACCCGCGGTTAAGCGGCAACGCGCCCGACCCCAGACTTAGCGTTGACGTACGCACCACCCGCTTTGACCCCAACTTCGACAACGACGTTGATGATGTCGAAATTGTACCGCTGAACCCTGACAACCACGCAGAGATGCCGCCACCTGTGTCGCAGGAATATGCACCGCTAGCATCGGATACCGCTGCGGGCGAAACCAAAACCGCGCAAAGACCGGTACCGGACAGTCCGTTTGCCAGCAACCCGGCTCCGAGAGCCGCCGCACAGCCAGCTGCAAACGCTACGCTTAATGACACACTAAACAACCTCGCTGCTACCAGCGATCATCCAACGCATACCCAGGAACTGCGCAAGGTACTGCGACGCGACATTGTTCGTCGCGACGCGCCACCGGCGGCAAAAACGCCGGAACGGGTGAGTCCGGCGCCACCGCCGCAGGCACAGTCATCAATACAGGCGCCGCCTTCCTATCGCGAAACCCCCGATGCTTACGAAAGCCCGCGCGAATACCCCGAGCGCCGGATGGCACCGCCGCGTCAGCACATCGACCGTAACGAAATCGACTTCGACGACACCGACTGGGACTACGAACCACCGGCCCCCCCATCCAAACTTAAGTGGATAGCGCCGTTAATCGGACTTAGCGCCATTGTCGGGGGTTCATTGTTGTATGTGAACAAGCCCGAGTTGTTCAAGCTGCCCACCGGCAGCGGCCCGGACATGACCGTTGAAATGGCACTTGAAAAGGCACGCGACAAAATCAGTTCCAACGAGTTGATATTCCCGGCCGGCGAATCTGCGCTGGACTACTACCAGCTCATTCTCGACTCAGATCCAAACAATGCCGAAGCACTGGGTGGTGTGGCCTCTATTCAGGATGAAATCAAAAAGCAGATTATCGACAACGTCGACAGCGACAACCTGACCGAAGCAAACAAACTTTTGTCTCGCGCCAACGATGCAAACCTGCAAATTGAAGGCGGGTTGAATACGTCAAACGCTGCACCGGCCACTACCGTCGACAACCAACTGCCATCCGATTCACAAAGCACTACAGTGGCGATAGATCAGACCGCTTCACCGTGGGTGGCACAGCAGGTCGACGACATTGAAGCGTTGCTCGACGCAGGCGACTACGCCAGTGCAGAAACCATGTTCAGAGAAGTCGACAAGTACATCTCTGATGGCGATTTGTCCGACTCACTGCGCGACCGTATAGAAGCTGCAAAGACCGCAGAAAGCACAATCACACCACTACCTGAAAACGATGACACCGTGATCACTCGTGTGGTTAACGAGCCGATTGTAGAAGCTCCTGATTTGCCGATCCTGTCAAACGATGCAGTCACCGATAACAATGTCGCCACAGCAGTAATCGAAGCGGTGCGCCAGGAACCGGAAACACCGGTCATTGCTGAACCCCCGCCACCGGAAATTGCACCTGTACCGGTGGCAGAGCAGGAACCTGTACCGATTCCTGAAGTCGAACAAAAAATTGCCGTCGTCGAGTCACCGGAAACACTGCCTTCAGCGCCTCGACGCAGTTTCATTGAAGGCAACGATGCCACTGCACAACACCTGAACCAGCTGCGCCTGGCAATCGAAGGCAAAAGCCTTCAGCAGGTGCTGCAGATCAGTGATTCGCTACCGGAAGAGCGTACCGAATTTTTGCGCAAATTGTTTCAGAGATACGACCGGCTGGACGTTACGATAGACAGCATTGAAAGGGGTGCTAACTCGGCAACAGCAAAACTCAGCGTGGCTATGTTTAATCAGCGCTCGGACGGCAGTTACTACTCGGCCGGTAAATGGAACGACGTCAAACTTAGCACCTCACGCGACAGTGGCCAGTGGCAACCCATTCAGTGGTAACGACAGCCGCTGAATAGTCCAGCACGCCTGTGCAGTACTGTATTAACTAAAGCGACTAACCCTGCCGGCAACAACACCATGTTGCCGGCAAACGTATCACCCACAAGGTGTTAAATGAAACGACGCAATATCCTGCAGGCGGCAATAGCGGGCGTATTCACCAACGGTGCTCTCACGCTGCCCGGCTACGCACAAACTGCAATCCAACCCAGAAGGCTTAACATGCGCAACCGTGCCAAGACCTACCTGCGTGCAGAACCGCGTCCAAGTGACACAGCACCATCCGGTGCATTTGCGTCTCGTGAAGTTGACGGTTTGTTGTTTCTAACCAATGCGTACGGTTACTCCTACGAGATCCCTCTCGACAGTTACATCGAATGGCATATCGACAGCGTTAACACGTATCTCAAGTTTCGCTGCATTAATAGCGATCAATACCGGGTCAAGGCATTTCCATGCGCGGTACTTGGCACCATGGGTGGCCGCTATGAAACCAGCGGGAATCCACAGCCACTCAAAGGCATGGAAAACGAGTTCCGCATGAAGGGCGAAGGCATGCAAAGCCCGCTGTTTGATTTATACCCGGCGCAGCAGCAAACCGGATTCCCGTGCAAGCTAAAAGACCTGCCCGCTACAAACGTAACAGTTAAAACCAGCTACTCCGGCAGCCCGACTGTGAATACCTTTCTCGATATGTACCTGCACGATATCGATACTGCACAGACTGCGTCGCATCCGTCGCTGCTCGGTGACATTAATGCCATGAACAGCAACCGCACGAAAACCTACAACATTAATGTATGGTTTCAGATGCCGGACAAAACCAACGGCAACACCGACCGCCCCGACGGTGCCTGGGCAGGCGGCAAGGTGATGGGTAAAACCACCATAGGCAATCGTGAGTTCCACGTGATTCTAAAAATAGAAACCGGCGGTGGTAACTACTTTAGATATGTGGCACTCATACCGGTCAAGGGTCCAATCACTGCGTTATCAATAAACGAAGTAATGGACTGGGCTCAGCGCGATATGCGCCCTATTCTCGAAGGAAACGGACAGGCACAACAAATGATGGCCAAGGCCGACCCGCGCGGCCTGCCTGCACCGCGCTGGCCGGATCAGAACATGGTGCTTTCCGGCCTGCATATCGGAAATGAAATCTGGTGGTCGGACCCCAATGGTCAGGAAGGCATAGTCAACTGGCCAAAGCTTCGTGTTGATGTCGCCGGCAAAGGATCGTTTGGCTGGGGAGAGCCTGAATTCGCATCGCTTTTTAGTGCACCAAGTTCAGGTGAAACAGTCGCCGCAAAACAGCAGGTCACTACCCCGCCTAACGCCGTTTCAATTGACCCTGCCGATGCCACACTACCCGATACAGTCGCAGCAGCGCAGCCGGCAGAACAGGAAAAGCATGGTTTTTTTAAATCACTGATCGGCGCTATTACCGGTAAATAGATGCCAGCACGCTTAGGCCATCGCTGCGCTGATCAACACCTACTGTACATATGAGCAAGTACACTTCGATTAGGCAGCGGGTCTGTGACATGGCGTAACTTTAGATATCGCCCACCCAGCAGGTAAGCCTCTTTCTCACTGCTAGCAATACACGGCATTCGATCGACCGCACCACTTTTAAATTGCACATGATGAATCAGCTCATGCAGAAGCTGCTCCTGAAACACCGGATGTTCAAGCCACTGTGCAGTTAATGGGTGAGCAAGATCCTTTACATGGTGCTGCGGTGCCAGCGTTTCCGCTTCTAACTCACTGTTAAGACGCGGATCAAGGAGATAGATAACGCCTTTCGTTGTTTTTTCGTGGTTATATAG
>CAYZVB010000175.1:4515-11155 GCA_964481315.1 uncultured Granulosicoccaceae bacterium | reverse complement strand
TTTGATGCCTGCTGACAACCGCCTTCAGGGTGCAGGCAATACTCCGCTGTAAACGCAACATCGGCAGCTGTGACCGGTGTGCCATCAGACCACATAAGGCCGTCTGATAATTTCCAGGTGATGCTTTTCAGATCTTCACTCACACCACCGTTGTCGACTGTGGGAATTTCATCGACAAGGTTCGGTACCATGGTACCGGTTTCATCGTAGTGTGCCAGTGGCTCAATCACCATACTGGCTGCTTCAATATCTTTGGTTCCGCCGGACAGATACGGGTTGAGGATCGATGCCGCCTGCCAGTAAATGATATTAAGCTGGCCGTCGCTGCCACGCTCTGCGAACACATTGCCGCTAAGCAGGCCGGCGGCAACAGCCGAACATAGTAGTGCTTTTTTCATGTTGTATTCCCGTGTAAATTGATTACCACGCATTTGCTATCAGTATCTCAGGCATTGCCTGCAGACAGATAAAACAAATGCCACCTTTACTGCAACAACTCACTGTACCATATGACAGGCAACAAAACGCCCGCCGTCTATCTCTCGCCATGCAGGAGTTTCCCGCCTGCATCTTTCTTCCGCGATTGGACACCGCGTTGAAAAATTACATCCGCTTGGCGGATTGGCAGGGCTCGGTACATCGCCCTTTAAAATAATTCTTTCACGCATTGCCTCGCGAGCCGGATCGGGTTCGGGCACCGCTGACAACAGCGCTTTGGTATAAGGGTGGCGCGGCATGCTGTACAACTGTTGTCGCGGGGCCAGCTCAACCAGTCTGCCCAAATACATCACCGCTATGCGGTCGGCAATGTGCCGCACCATAGAAAGATCATGACTGATAAAAAGATAAGTTAAGTCGTGTTTGCGCTGCAGGTCTTCAAGCAGGTTAACCACCTGCGCCTGTATCGACACATCGAGTGCTGCGATTGGCTCATCACAAACAATAAACTTTGGCTCAAGCGCCAGTGCCCGCGCAATCCCAATGCGTTGTCGCTGACCACCGGAAAACTCATGCGGGTATCTGTTTTCAAAATCGGGGTTCATGCCAACGGCATCGAGTAACTCGCGCACACGCTCCCGCTTTTGTCGTCGCTTCAGACGGGTGTGTTCATCAAGGGGCTCGGCAATGATTGAACCGACTGTCATACGCGGGTTTAAACACGCCTGCGGATCCTGAAAGATCATTTGCATGTCGGTGCGTATTTCACGCAACTCGTTGCCGTCGAGTTCGGTGATATCCCTGCCCTGCAATTCAATGCGACCGGCAGTCGGGTTATACAGTTTTAGAATGGTTCTGCCGGTAGTGGACTTACCGCAGCCGCTTTCACCAACAAGCCCGAGTGTTTCACCTTTGGTGATATCAAAAGAGACATCATCAACGGCTTTTATTTCCCCGACCTGCTTGCGCAACACACCGCGATAAACCGGAAAATACATCGACAATCCGTCTACCCGGAGTATCGCTTCGGCACTCATTTAAAACGACTCCCGCAAATGCATTTCAGAGGGTGGCTCCATGTACTGCGGATGCTCAAGCCAGCACGCCACATGATGGCCTTCAGCGGTTTCGATAAGCGGCGGGTTTTCTTCGCTGCAGCGTCCAAAGGCGTGCTCGCAACGCGGTGCAAACGTACAACTGACCGGTCGTTTGTTCAGACTTGGGGGCTGCCCCGCAATTGAGTGCAGTCGTTCAGATCTTTCTGCATCGACACTCGGCATGGCAGCAAGTAACGCCCGTGTATAAGGATGACGCGGGTCCTCAAACAACGCTTCAACGGTGGCGTGTTCAACAATCTGCCCGCCATACATAACAATGACTCTGTCAGCAATTCCAGCCACCACGCCCAGATCGTGAGTGATCCAGATAATGCCCATACCCTGATCACGACGCAGATCGCGAACCAGCTCGAGAATCTGCGCCTGTATAGTCACATCAAGTGCAGTAGTAGGCTCGTCGGCGATCAGCACCTTTGGCTCGCAGGCCAGTGCCATCGCAATCATGACACGCTGACGCATGCCACCGGAAAACTGGTGCGGGAAATCTTTAAGACGCTGTTCGGGCTGTGCAATACCCACTTTGGCCAGTAATTCTGCAGCGCGTTTGCGCGCTTCCTTTTTACTGATATCAAGGTGTTCACGCAGCGCTTCGGTCAACTGGTATCCCACGGTAAACACCGGGTTCAGTGAGGTCATTGGGTCTTGAAAGATAAAACCGATATCACCGCCGCGCAGTTCGCGAAGCTCATCGTCTGTCATTTTCAGGACATCACGCCCCTCAAACAGAATCTCTCCGGAAACAATTTCTGCCGGCGGACTTGGCAGCAACTTCAGCAGCGACATCATCGTAACCGATTTGCCAGAACCGCTTTCACCGACCACGCCCAGCAGTTCGCCGGTGGCCAGAGAAAAATCAACATGATTAACAGCATGTACCTCACCATCCCGCGTGCGGAAAATGGTGTTGAGGTCACGCACCTCAAGCACAGTGGATTGCGGTGGACGGGTTTCGCTCATTCTTGGTGTCGTTGATTTCCTCCCAGCACTAAAACATTAACTCGCGGCCGGTGCAATACAGTCAGACACAAAAACACATAATATAAGTGCGCAGTTGTCGGTCACAGGGAAATGCCGGCAACACACCTGAGCCGGAAGGTTTACTTCAACCCGTCAGTCGGGGTAGTGTCGGGCAATCACTCAACGCCGGATACACTCATGCCGTTAAACAATCGATTTGCCGACCTGCTGCCGGAAATCACCGAATGGCGTCGCGACATACACGCGCACCCCGAACTCCTGTTTGACGTACACCGGACTGCAGGTATTGTTGCAGAAAAGCTGCGCAGCTTTGGCGTTGATGAAGTAGTCGAAGGGATTGGTCGCACCGGCGTGGTGGGTGTAATTCAGGGGCGCAACACCGACAGTGGCAAAGTCATTGGACTGCGCGCCGACATGGACGCCCTGCCAATACTTGAAGCAACCGGCGCGGCCTATGCGTCCACCACCGAAGGCAGCATGCACGCCTGCGGCCACGACGGACACACTGCCATGTTACTGGGTGCAGCAAAGTACCTGAGTGAAACGCGCAACTTCGACGGCACCGTAGTGGTGATATTTCAGCCGGCAGAAGAAGGCGGAGGCGGTGGCCGTGAAATGGTTAACGACGGCATGATGGATCGCTTTGGCATTAAACAGGTATTCGGCATGCACAATATGCCCGGCATGGAAGTAGGCAAGTTTGCCATTCGACCGGGGCCGATGATGGCCGCTGCCGATCTGATCAGTATTGAAGTTACCGGCAGGGGCGGACATGCAGCCATGCCGCACAATGGTATCGACCCGACAGTCGCCGCCGCACAAATCGTACTGGCGCTGCAGACCATCGTTTCACGCAACGTCAACCCGCTGGAGTCGGGCGTTATATCCATTACCTCTTTTCAAACAGATACCGACGCATTTAATGTCATACCTCAGAAAGTCATGCTGAAAGGCACCGTCAGAACACTCTCACCGGAAGTTCAGGACACAACAGAAAAACGCATGGCAGAAGTGGTCGAGCACACAGCGCTGGCACTGGGTGCGACTGCAACCCTGAACTACCAGCGCAACTATCCGGTATCGATAAACAACGAACAGCAAACCGCCTTTGCCGCAGGCATCGCAGGCCAGGTTGCAGGGCCTGACAACATCGACGCCAACACCCAGCCACTGATGGGCGCTGAAGACTTTTCGTTTATGCTAAACGAACGACCGGGTGCATTTATATTTGTTGGCAACGGCGACACTGCAGCACTGCACCACCCGGAATACGACTTCAACGATGATGCAATTCCCTATGGCTGTTCATACTGGGCACAACTGGTAGAAGCAGCAATGCCTGCGTAGTTTACGGCCGTACCACACAGGGAAGCCCGACGCGTAAGCGAGGAAAGCAGGTCATCACATTAACGCAATCAACCTAACGTGTTCACTACCAACCCGTGTAACGAAAAAGCCTCGCAAACGCGAGGCTTTCTTTTACCCTTACCACAACTGCCACCTATCTACTTCAACCACCTTTCCTGAATCTACCGCCAAACAATAGCGGCACAGACAGCAACATCAGTAACAAAGTCTCAACACCCAACGAACCACCGCCACTGCCACCACTACTACGCTGATAAGTCGGCGCCGGTTTATTAAAAGCAGGTGCAGACTGATCTACCCTGGTGTTATTTACCGGTTGTGATGCACGTTGTTGGGCCGCGGTAGTTTCTACCTGGCGGCGGGCCTGGTTTCTACGTTCAATGTTGCGCGCAGCGAATTGTTCATCACGCATAACCACCATTGACGTGTAGTCGGTCACCAGACCATACCCAACTGCCGTATCGATAATCGCACTGCGGTATTCACTTTCATCACCGAGATAGTCCATCATATCCTGCATATCACGAATCGCTGCGTACGCCCAAAGCCGTTCAATTTCCGGATTGCGAAGGTCCTGGTCAGGAAAATTAAATCGTGCCTGATAAGTTTTACGCTCGCCGGATACTTTTGCGTTCAGGCTGACTTTGGCTTCACCGCTGCCTTTGTAGTGACCAAACACCGTTAACTGCTCACCTCGATACAACGTTTTGGTAACTTTTGGTGTTAAGTCGGACGTAGTAACACCGGTAATTTTAAGGTCAATATCATGCATGGCTTCATGCGTTACCTTGGACGTAAACTCCATCAGCTTGCCAACAATGTCATCGCTGTTTGACACGCTGGTGGCAAACCCGTTTGATACTTCCGTCATCGATTCGAGCAGCGGCCGGTTGGCGCCGTTACCCATCACTGCGGTAAACAATCGCACATCACGTTTTTCCATTAACTTTAGAAACTGCTTTTTCTCGGTGACTCCAACATTGGCTTCCCCGTCGGTCACCAACACAATCACACTGGTTCTGTCGGCATTTAGTGCAGATAAGCCTTTATCAATGCCCCCGTAAAGGTTGGTACCACCACCTACCTGTGTGGCTGCAAGTTTACGGCTCCAGTGGCCAACTTCAGAAGCATTCGCAACCACCCAGTCACGAGTCAGTTCATCAGCACGGTCGCTAAAGCGCACAATTCTAAATCTGTCTTTGGTACTTAGCTTTCCCAGTGCTCTTTGCACACCATCGACCAGTGACGCGTACTTACCTTTCATGGAACCGGACATATCTAAAACAAACATCCAGTCACGACCTTCGGTAATCTGAGCCAGATCAACACCCGGGGTTAGTGTCAGCATAAAGGTACCGGTGTTTTTATCGGCCTGCTTGTGTGTCACCAGGTCTACCGATGCCGGCGTATTTGCCGCCAGCCGCCAGTACACGACAATGTCGGTATCAAGCGATCCGGCAATACCTGACTGTGTTGGAACAGCGACCGGAACAGTCTCGTTGTTTGCGACTTCATCGTCCGTACCCGACAGCGGTGAAGTTACCGCAGTACCGGTGTTTACCATCGAAACACTCCACTGCTGTGCATCGGTTTTAGCTATAGCTGCCTGCGGATGAGCCGGTAAACGCAATCCACTAACCGGATTGGCCGAACGCAAATTAAAATCAAAAGCAAATCGCTCCTGCACTTCTGATTGTTCCAGCCAAAAGGCGTTGGCAGCAACATCGGTTTGTCCGTTTTCGAGTGGATACACATAACGACCAATTCCGGTATCAATATCAACCGCCTGCATGTACACCATGCGGATACGGGTATCCTGCCCTGCTCGAACCGGTGTGACCTTTATTTCAAAACTGTAGTGCCGGTTTTTTTCAGCAAGGCCGGCTTCACGACCGGCAGCTTTTTCTTCCTGGTAAATTGTTCGCGCCTGTGACTTTTCAAGCACCTCGCCAACCACCGGCTGATTATCAATCCACACGGTAAACTCCGATACCGCTGCCTTATCCGGCACAGGAAAACGATAGGTCGCTTCAAGATCACCTGCCTGCGGGTTGTGAAACACCTGATCAACCCGGGTAATGGCATAGCCATCTTCCACCCGTACCGATACATCATGCGATTTAATTTGCAGGCTGCTGTTGTCTGTAGCGTTTACCGGCACCAGCAACCCGGCTGCCTTTGCAGGCAACACCATGCCGCCAAGCCCGAGCACCAGCAGCGCAAAGCATCTGCTCAGCCACCCGGTACCACGAATACTGGAATGCCGGCTGCCTTGTTTGCTACCGGCGGGTTTAAAATATGCGATAAGTTGATTGAGTATTTTCATCACTTGCTCCCTGAAGAATTCGAGGGCAAGTATCGGCATTAAGACCGTATATCGCTACTTTTACGAATTTAGTGCCGATTTATTCAACCTAAAGTCTTTATTTCTGAACTTTTAAGCGAGCTGGCGTCGACCAGATCACACAGGGCCTGACGTAAACTGCAGCCGCGGCTGCAATAAAGGACAAACACAGACCGCGAAATTACTCATCCATTGCCAGCACCAGAGCCTCCAGTGCCGTGACATGGTCATCTTCAATATCAAGCTCCCGTAGCGCCTGCGCAAGTTTGAGTAAATACTCGCGATTCGCACCACTGGGACCATGAGAGGCGTTAATTTGTGCAGCAATCTCCGCGAGCGACGCTTCCCCAAGCCAGGCCTCATTTGACCGGGCGGCAATATAAGTCACGCAGGG
>CAYZVB010000175.1:0-4505 GCA_964481315.1 uncultured Granulosicoccaceae bacterium | reverse complement strand
TCAAAAATTTCCGCAGCAACTGCAGCGTCGATCTGAAAGGCCATCCCGCCGCAGCGTGCCGCTGCAGACGGCACCAGTGTTACCACCCGCCCCGGTGCTTCAGGCACACCTCGATGATCATGCGAACCCTGCCAGAACCGCCGGCTCCAGCCGTCGATAATGCCCGGCGACTGTTGTCGAAACGGAAAATCCGGTCGCCAGATCAACGACCCGTAACCAAAAAGCCAGATATCCGAATTCGCCATTGATCACCAAAATAGCAGTAGTGTAACCCGCAAAAGAGATGGACAACCCGATCAATACGAACCCTGACTTATATACTGCAATCACCAACCCTTGCGGCGGCGAACAGACATTCGGGACGGCGCTACGGTTGTTGCCATAGGGACCACCGGCTCCGCCTGCCCATACCAAATCCCGAGGCATGGCAATGTCTGTCCCCGGCCCCGGTATTCGGGTAGAATCCGATGGGTGACCTTCCCTCAAATCAACCAGAAATCGAGGTTTAAACATGGCTTTCGAATTACCTGATCTTCCGTACGCACACGACGCACTTGCCGACGGTGGCATGTCAAAAGAAACACTCGAGTTCCACCACGACCTGCACCACAAAGCCTATGTCGACAACGGCAACAAGCTCATTGCAGGCACCGAGTGGGAAAACAAGTCACTCGAAGAGATCGTCAAGGGCACCTACCAAAGCGGTGCAGTCGCGCAAAACGGCATCTTCAACAACGCATCACAGCACTGGAACCACATGCAGTTCTGGGAAATGATGGGCCCTAAAGGCAGCAGCATGCCTTCAGAACTCGAATCAAGACTGAAAGACGCTTTCGGCTCTGTAGACAAGTTTAAAGAAGAATTTGCCGCAGCCGGCGCAGGCCAGTTTGGTTCCGGCTGGTGCTGGCTGGTCGTCGACACAGACGGCACTTTAAAAGTCACCAAAACAGAAAACGGCGTAAACCCGTTGTGCTTCAACCAAACTGCTTTGCTTGGTTGTGACGTTTGGGAACACTCCTACTACATCGATTTCCGCAACAAGCGCCCTGTTTACCTGACCAACTTCCTCGATAACCTGGTTAACTGGGAAAACGTTGCGTCACGACTGGCTACAACCTAGCGTTAACAATTCATTCCTGAATGCAAAAAAGCCCCGCATGTCGGGGCTTTTTTGTGCGTGCAATTCACTGGCTGCTTACTTCGGAAGTAGAGAGGAAGAAAACCCATGCCTGTTCGTGCCACTATAAAAATGAAATCGTCTAACCACTAACCAGCCTTTCCAAAGTGCGCTAAAAGAGTAGTACTAACGGTATTATGGTGCGTGAATGGACACATATGCCCCGCGCCTTCCACCTCCAGGTAGTCTACATTTGAAACCTCTGATCGAATCAAATTACAAACCGAATGCATAGGACCAATCGTTTCTGTCCCCTTGACTAACAATACAGGTGACTCAATACCATTAAGGTCCGCAATAGTTGGCATGCTCCCGTATATATTGTTCCACTCAAAATACAATCTATTCGCAGAATCCCTCATTGCGTTCCTTATAGCACTCGGAAACCCTACCCAGGTTCCAGCCTTCTTTGCCCAAAAATCTACAAATGACTCCATCGCTGCGTTAATGTCACCATCGTCTACTAAGCGCTGAAATGTCCTTGCCATAAAATCGACGCGATCAAAATTGTCAGAATCATGATGACGCAACAGATTAAAGAAAGTCGGTTCAAACATCGTTAGAGATAATATTTTCTCCTGATTATTCACCAGACTTTGGAATGCTAAATGACCACCGGCAGAATGAAGCACAACGTGCACATCAGTTTCAATGTGCGAGATCATCGCATCGATTGCCCGCGTATCTATAGCCGGAACCCACTCAACACCAGCACTCCATGGTTTATTCTGACCACAACCAGGTAAATCAATCTGAAAGGTGCGTTACCGCCCCACTAAGTGCCTGGCGAGAGATGTCCATTGCGACCCGGCACCACAACTCCCGTGGATGAACAATACAGCAGATCCATCTGCTTCACCCTCGATGAAATGAACACTTTCATCTCCGATCTTAAGAAACCCCACAATCACTGCTCCCAAATAACCATAACAACTCTAAACAACATACAGAACCGCGGCAAAGCGTCGCCGAAAAAA
Organism: uncultured Granulosicoccaceae bacterium; assembly: GCA_964481315.1. Lineage (GTDB taxonomy): Bacteria > Pseudomonadota > Gammaproteobacteria > Granulosicoccales > Granulosicoccaceae. The sequence goes on along the minus strand of CAYZVB010000175.1, from coordinate 2,351 downwards.
CTCACCATGCACCTGCACCTTTTTATATGTTTACATCCCAATCGCGCATGGACCATTCACGCTCAATTCACTGAAACCTCAAAAGCACCCCATTGTCACCAATTAGGCATCGTTAGTTACATCCGATACAGCATACATCTTCCAGCCATCCCCGGTTTTAGTCCACGCATAGAACGCATAAATATCCTCGATGGGTGAGCCGTCTTCACGCACTCTTGTCCCTGACTCCAGAATCAGGTGCGCTTTGGTTTCTGAGACCCCTACTACTCTGTATTGAACATTATGCATATCATACCAACCTGTTTTTGCACGTAACACCGATGGCTGTACTGGGAACTCATCAAACATGGAAACCACCCCTTCACCAATGTAGGCGAGCGGATAAGACACGACAGTATTAATCGTTTCTATATCGTCCGCTATAAAGGCAGAAAGATAACGCTGGTAGGCCTCGATCACTTCTTCCTCATACGTGTTTTTCAGATCAGATTTTTGCATGTAATTATCTTCGCAGAAAAACTCACAATATCTCTCATCGCCTCAATACACAATCTTCAGTTGAAGGTCGCCGTCTACCCCAAACACCTCCAACTGCTGCATGCAGCGAAACAAAAAATTGTATTAGCAAAACCATCTTCCGGTTCAATTTCTCAGGCGTGATGTGAAGCCGAACACCGCCACACAAAGCAGTATCGGACATACCGCGATAGTACTGGCAAGACTGAATTACCAGCGCTTTTGTGCCCTGGTTCACGATACATAAAGCAAATATTTACATTGCGTAAGCCACCCTTTATTGTCATGACTTTATAATCACACCGCCATCACGACAGCGAACGTTATACACCGTTTGGAGTACCAATGAAGCCCGTAGTGTTACTTTTTGCCACACTTGTATTGACCGCCTGTTCCGCCGATTCAGACCTATACATACCCGAGCTAGGCCCGCAACGAACGCAGTCATTTGACGTAAACAGCATTCTGACCACCCGACCGCATTCAACAGACACACGTCGACTGGCACTTTCTGTAACAGACACCTCAGGCATTGAAATGCTCGACAACGGGGATTTCAGCAACAACCCCGGCGCATGGATCACATGCAGTAACCTGCTGCCCGGTTTCGGCACTACCAGTGCAGGGCAAGCCGCACTGGTTAAAGGAGGCGATTGCATACAGCAGGGGGTTAGCCTCGCTGAAGTTGCACCGAATACAGAGCTTCAACTAAGTTGCGACGCGGCGCTTACTGAAGGCGATGCGTATAACTGGACGGGTATCGGTATGAGTTTTTACGATGCCAGCTGGAATTTCATTTCCGAGCCCGACGCAGCCCTTGTTACCGGCAGAGAGTTCAGTCAGTACGATGTGATTGCCAGCACTCCATCACAAGCCAGTTATGTCGGTGTATGGATTTACTCGGAATATGGCGCAGCGGTGAGTCAGTGCAGTCTTAAGCGCCCGGACGACGGCCCGACCGAACCAAACTTTGACAATGTTCTGCTAAATGCCGACTTCAGCGCAGTGAACAACGGCACACCCGACAACTGGATTAATTATTGTGGCGGGTACTCAAACCCGGTTCAGCCCGCTGGAAGCAGTGCTGTAGCACTGGGCGGTGGCGCATGTGTTACCCAGTCATTAAACAATACTCAGCTGACCGCCCTGCGTGGTCAGAACTTTTTATTGCAATGCAACATCACCAACCCGGATCAGGGCTATGCCGAACTCAACACCAATCTGACTGGCATCGCCAAATCTCAGGTCATTCAAACCTCCGGTGAGCAAAGAGTGGTTTCCCTGTCAGGGACTGTACCGGTTGACCTGGGTAATGCGTATGTATCCATTTACAAAGAGGGGGCGACCAGCGAACTCACCGCGTATAACTGTGACTTACGACGCAATGATAACCCCGCACAAAATCAGCCTCCGGTAGCAAATGACGACACCAGAACCTACCCAGCCATTACCGGTGGTAGCTTCTCAACCAATACTATCGATATTGCGGCAAACGATTTCGATCCGGAAGGTGCACTGGATTTCAACAGCATTACCATCACCAGACCCCCAAGTTTCGGTACCCTGTTTGAATCAACGGTTGACTATTTCACCACGATTGGCAGAAACGATAGCTTTAGCTACACCATACGCGATCAGCAGGGTGCAGTATCAAACGAAGCAACTGTTTATATCAACTTTGAAAACATCGACGTAAATCAACCTCCTGTCACTATTGATGACCAATTTTTCGTGGCGCCGGGAGCTTCACGCGTACTCGCGGTTCTGGGCAACGACAGTGACCCCGACAACGATCCACTACAGGTCAGAATTGGCTTACAACCGCAGTTTGGTAC
>CAYZVB010000174.1:6710-11205 GCA_964481315.1 uncultured Granulosicoccaceae bacterium | reverse complement strand
TTTGCAGGTCACACTACACTGGCTTTGCAATAGCTATCATCGGCAAAAAACCAACAGGCAACTCACCATGCGATATAAAGGATTATTGGTAAAAGCAGCGCTAATCATTGCTCTGATACCGGGCTACGGTTGTGAGAGTGCTATTGACTGTCTGGATAATGACGGACCTGAATTCGTCTCTGGTGCCATCCGGTGCTAAATCAGGTATACAGCGAAACCATTACGGTTGCTATAAACAACGAACCGCGTGATGACAATTTTATTTATGATTTTGGATTCACCGGGGAATTACCCGCCGGTGTGACAGGTATGGCCAACGGGCGAAACTATCTATTAAGCGGGACCCCGACAGAGCAGGGGACTTTCCGGTTTACCATATTTGTGACCGTTGACGACAGCCTCGATCCGGTGGAAAGCGGACTATGTTTTTATAATGCATCACGCAGCTTCGAATTTACCGTGCAACCGCTATAGACATATGCTTGCAGACTTGTAGTCAAGGTCAATTCGGTGGCTTGAAGTGTTTCACCAGATCAGACCAGCAATCGGCATAGTTCTGTTGCATGGGCGCTTCTGTGGCGGCAAACTCTGTCAGGTGTTGTGGAAATCTTGTTTCAAACATAAACGACATGGTGTTGGCGAGATAGTGAGGTTCCATCGCCTCGTTCGATGCGCGTTCGAAGGCGTCTTTATCGGGGCCGTGCGGCAGCATCATGTTATGCAGTGAAATTCCTCCCGGTACAAAGCCCTGGGGTTTGGCATCGTATATTCCGTGAATATTTCCCATAAGCTCAGACATAATGTTCTTGTGATACCAGGGTGGACGAAACGTGTTTTCGGCAACCATCCAGCGGTCACGAAATAAAACAAAATCAATATTCGCAGTACCTTCGGTATGGGATGGAGCAGTAAGTACTGTAAAAATTGACGGGTCCGGATGATCAAACAAAATAGCGCCTACCGGGCTGAAGGTCCGTAAATCGTATTTGCAGGGGGCGTAGTTTCCGTGCCATGCAACCACGTCGAGCGGGGAGTGGTCGATTTCGCATTGATGAAACTGTCCGCACCATTTTACGGTAACGTTTGAGGCAGTATCCCGGTCTTCAAAAGCGGCTACCGGAGTTTTGAAGTCACGGGGGTTTGCCAGGCAGTTGGCACCGATTGGACCGCGGTTTGGAAGATCAAACTTTTGTCCGTAGTTCTCACACACAAAGCCGCGCGCAGGGCCTTCAGTAACTTCCACTCGATATACGAGGCCGCGCGGAATGATGGCAATTTCCTGCGGTTGTAAGTCGATAATGCCTAACTCGGTAAAAAACCGCAGACGCCCTTCCTGTGGGACTATTAGTAATTCACTGTCAGCGCTATAGAAGTAATCATCGTGCATTGACGTATTGGCAAGATACACATGTGAAGCCATGCCCTCCTGAAGATTAACATCACCTGCAGTGCTTATGGTGTGCATGCCGGTAATGAACGTCAGTGGTGTATCGCTGTGGGGTATCGGGTCCCATCGGTACTGACCTAGTGACGTGATGTTTTCAACGACATTGGGTGCAGATTTCCAGTGCATCGATTCGATACGTTTAAAGCACGCTACGTGTTTTACTGACGGCCGAATGCGGTAACACCATGAGCGTTCGTTCTTACCACGTGGTGCGGTAAATGGTGTCCCGGACAGTTGTTCTGCGTATAAACCGTAGGCGCACTTTTGCGGGCTATTGCGCCCCTGTGGTAACGCGCCCGGCAGGGCTTCGGTTTCAAAGTCGTTGCCAAATCCGGGGTTGTAACCGGAGTTTTCCAGTGACGGTGCAAGCGTCATTCGGTCTGATTGCTGTGCCATACAAAACCTCACGTGACAGGTTTGCCTTGATCCCTGGTGATATTATAAGGCTATAATAGTTGCAAATGTAACTAATCGGGGTTCTGTGGTCGCAGGTTCACAATATCGCAGGGGTGCCGGAGGCAGTAACGCTTCAGCGCAGTTTCAGCTGGATAAGTTTCTGCCGTATGAAATCCGATGCTTCTATATGCAGGTATCGGCTGCGGTGGCCGCAGCTTATGAGGGCAGGTACCGAATGTCTCCGGCGGAATGGCGGGTGCTGGCGACAATTGCTTTTCACGGCAAAACGACGTCGGCACACATTGCAATGCACGCCACGACAGATAAAGTCACGGTCAGTCGGGCACTGGCAAAGCTTGAAAGCAAGGGCTGGGTAAAGATCAGCAGTGCAGAGTCAGATCGAAGGTGTAAGCACTTGTCACTCACCGCAGCGGGCCGCAGAGTCTACAACCGCATTGTGCCGTCGGTGCTTGAGGTTGAGAGCAGATTGCTCGAAGGGGTGAGTAAGGCAGATCTTGCTGCGCTGCAGCGGGTAATGCAGCAAATGATGACTAACGGCGCAGGGTTAGAGTAACACTAAATGGCCGTAACTCTCCCCGACATGACTGTCGGGGAGGGCAGTTCATCTGTATTTCTAGTTTACTTCAAGCTGGCACTCAACGTACGCCAGTCCGTCAGTGCTCCAGTAACGCCATTCGTTGTTGCTAAGGCGTTGCGCATATCCCGGATAGTCATTGGTATACCAGTCCGGGTTGGCAATGTCGCCGTTGCTGACAGTCCAGCCGGTTTCCTGTTCGGCGTCGATCAGGTAGTCACCACCAGGCAGAAATCTAAACTCGTGAATATCTGCAAAGTGATCTGGTGTGACGTAGGCAACCGGTGCATCACCACTGAACTGGGTGGTAATACGGCCGCAGTTGATTACCTGATCGGTAATTTTTTCTGCAGTAAAGTTCAGCTTTTGCAGCGTGATGTTACCTAGCAGCCAGCTTTGCGGACCGTTAAGTGTACCTGCTGAGAACACATTGGTATCAACAAAGTCATTGGCAATTCCACTGCCGGTGGCAGAGTTGCGGCTGAGTCGATAGCTTGAACGCTGACCGTACAGTGCCAGGTAGTAGGTGCCAGCTGTGTCGGCATCAATGACGATGTTACTGGTTTCACGTGCCACACCCGGTGCTGTGTGAGTTTGCATTGAAGGGTCAATGACAACGTAGCGGGTGGCCGGGTTGTTGTTGGTTTCCGTGTCAGTGTAATCGAATGACAAAGACGCACTTTCTCCGCTGCCAAGTGCTACCGAGTAAATGTCGACATTATCATGACAAAGCGATGAGTCAATCTGACCACCTACAGGTAGTTCGTGAGCCGTAGCCAGGGTGTCGTTGTGTTCGAAGCCATCTTCAGTACAGCTGATAGAACCTGCAACACTGATCTGAAAAACGTTGCTCGCGTTGTTGCTGAAATCGCTTTCGGCAATGTAGCGGTATGGTGTTGCATGGTTGTGGCCGGCAGGGACAGTATCGAATGCGTACTGCCAGTTCGGGTTTACCACAAGACGCGCTGAGTAACTGCCGCCGGGCAGGTTGACTGGCGCGCTGCGAGCGGTAAATTCAGAACCGGAAGACTGGCCGTCGACGGCACGAATGTCGAACAGTGCCGTGCGGAAAGCGTCATTGAAGTCACCTGTGGCGGACACCTCAAGTGCGACTGACAGCAGATCTACAGGAATGTTCGAACCGCCGTTGGTCAGGGTAAACCGATAACCTGCGGTACCGGATGAATCGAATGTGCCTGTGATGGCGACATTACTGATCGCAAGATCATTGGCGGCGGTTGCCAGCGGAGTGCCTGCCAGTGAAACAGACCCTGAGCTTTGTGCCGAGGTAGGATCATTGGCGAAGTTTGCCTGTGCTGTTTCAGGCGACTGCGCTGAGTTGTTGTCACCTGATCCGCCGCAGCCCGCGAGGGTAGCCATTGCGATGACAGATGCCAGAGTATTAAGTTTGATATTCATGTGCATTACACCTTTCATCTTAATGGTTTACAAACCGGCCAAACTGGCCAAAGCCTTCAACTTCAACACCGAGTGATTCAAACTCGATGGATGCCGGAATTGCATCGGGGTTGTACCAGAGTTCGCTGCCCAGATGTATTCCGCCAATCACATGGTTTTCATCAGGGAAGCGCGGGCCTCGTTTGGCTGGGTCCGGGTGGTTGTCGTTTTCTGTGCCGTCAATCAGTCTCCATGATTCATAGGCGCGAGCGGCCGGTGTGTCTGATTCAAACGCACCGGACAGGAACAGGTCACGGAACTCTGCCGTTCGCATCCACTCGGCAATTTCTGTGTAGTTAATAGTGATGCCGTTTCGTGCTGCGTTGTCGTCAGTCGACACCAGGCCAATGTACAAAAAGCAGTTGACGTTAGTGCCAAGCTGGCACAGTGGAATGTGGCCGTCGCGAGAGCCTTCGATCTTGTAGTAAATATCGAACTCTCCACCTTCCTGCAAAGTGACTGAGCCAATCTTAAATCCACCGGTCCATGATGACGCACGACCGCTTGATCGTGGATAGTCAAACCAGATGTTCAGGTTCCATACTTCGGTATAGTCAGAGCTGATACCGTTAATGGTGTTAACCAGTTGTGTCTCATTG
>CAYZVB010000174.1:0-6700 GCA_964481315.1 uncultured Granulosicoccaceae bacterium | reverse complement strand
ACATCGGAAACGTTGTGCCAGTAAGAGTCCATAAAGATATTAGCAAGTCCGGTGTTGGCTTCAGCGCTTACAAGGTCTGCTTTTACAGAGACGCGAACATCGAAGTCCAGATCGCCTGCAAGTACCGGTAAACCGGTCGCTGCAGCAACAGTTTCCATTTGATACACCGGTGATCCACCGTGGCGTTGTACCGAAGGCAGAATAGTTTGCGCCTGGCCGCATTCAACGCCCCATGACTCATAGCGCCCACCCATGGTACCGACAACCATGGCTGGAAATGAACGTACGAAGGTATTGCGTTCGGTAGGGGAGTCCTTGCGGGAGGTTAGGCGATAAGAAAGTGTGACCGGGCTGTCTGCCTGTGGTCGGGCGCACGGGCTCGGGTTGTTGCCCAGTAGCGCAGGTACTTCCCAGCGCACAAAATCCTGAACCCCATCATAGAAAATCAGTTTCCAGCTGTTGTTCGGGTCGAGCTGTCTGCCGTCGTATACGTTGTTGGTATACAGTGCATCATCAAGCTGAAATTTACTGAACGGGTCGCTTTCGCTTGGTGTAAGGACCGGTTCAATAACACCGGCATACCCGACCGGGGGTTCGATTTTGGCAGCGACATTGTCAGGCACTGAGAACGACGGTGTTTCTGTGACTGCTGGTTCGGTAACATTTGTGTCAGTGGTATTGTCGACAGTGCTGACCGTATCTGTTTGGCTGCTGTTGTCCGGCGTGGTATTCCCATCGGTATTTGTGGCGACGTTGTCGGTGTTAGGTTCGCCGTTGCCGGTGGTCGGAACAGTGCCGGTGCCGACCGTATTGCTGGTATCCACGGTATTACCCGTGTCTACCGTATCGATGGTGTCCACTGCATTGCTCGCACCTGCGTTATTGCTGGCATCAGTGACTGCTGACACATCCGTGGTATTAGTCACTGTGGCCTCTGCAGTCGTTTCCTGCTGCACATCGCTGGTGGAGGAATCGCTGCTATCTGTGTCACCGGTAGAAGGCAGTGCTGCGCCCAGTGCGAGTTCTGCGCCCACAGTCTGGCTTGCATCTATCGTATTCTGGGTGCCCGTCTGTGCCCATTCTTCATCATTACCCCCACCGCACGCCGAAATCGACAGACTGGTGGCAATAACAACCTGGGGTATCAGGCTTCTCGACATTTTCATTGGTAGACTTCTAAACCTGTAATTCGTGAATGTCTGGTTATGCGTAATTCGCGACGTCCGTGCACTCGGGAAGTGCAGTCCCGGGCTGGTTGTACCCGTCAACTGATTATTCCCTTTGAAGCGTAACGGCTGTGAATGAGGAAACTTTGAAAACCAAGTGCTACAGATTGTGGCGTTTGGCTGTCCGATGCCTCAAAACCCGGCGTACATCGTTGTGTTTTACGGGCTTTGCGGTACCGACTGCCCGGCGCGGTGGTTGTCCGGTAAACGGTGTAGTCGCGCAGAGTTGTGACTTACTCGAAATACCAGGGGCTGGTTCCGGGGCACCTTGTTTAGCACCGGAGCAACGATACGCTGCCGGCCCGGTGCTGGTATGCAATAATCAGAAATGTGATGGCAGCAGAGCAACCTGGTAACCATGGGCACGGATAAACTCACTGGTATTGAGCTGATAAAAACACTTCCGCTGTGGTCCGGGAAGGTAGATATAGAACCGCTCGAGGGAGGTATCACTAACCACAACTTTCTGGTTAATGATGGCGGTAGTCGCCATGTGGTGCGGCTGGGACACGATATTCCTGTTCATCAGATTAAACGCTTTAATGAAATAGCCGCGGGTCAGGCGGCACACCTGGCGGGTTTGACGCCGGCGATACGTTATCACCGGGAAGGTGTGCTGGTAATGGACTATATCCCCGGTACGGCATTAACAGAGAGTCAGGTGCGCAGTCCGGAGACGTTAGCCGGCGTTATTGAAGTGGTTAAACGATGTCACCGTGAAATACCAAAGTACCTGCGCGGTGCGTCGGTTGTATTCTGGGTGTTTCATGTGTTGCGCGACTATGCGGCCACGCTGCGTGATGGAAATAGTGAGCACATCACAAAACTTCAGGCGTTGTTACAGCAGGCAGAATTGCTTGAACAAAGCGCCGGCCCGTTTGATATTGTATTTGGCCACAATGATCTGTTGCCGGCTAACATTCTTGATGACGGCAGCCGGTTGTGGCTGATCGACTGGGAATATGCAGGGTTCAATACGCCGCTGTTTGATCTTGGCGGCATTGCGTCAAACAACGGGCTTGATGATTCTGCCGAACGATGGATGCTGGAGCAGTACTATGGAGAAGCACCCGATAAAGACATGTGGCGCAGGTATACTGCAATGAAATGTGCGTCGCTGCTCAGGGAAACCATGTGGAGTATGGTGTCTGAAATTCACTCTGACATTGATTTCGACTATTCAGTGTATACACGTGAAAATCTGGAACGCTATAAAAACAGTTATGAACAGTTCAAGCTTTTGTAGTGTGATATGAAAACCCTGCCATCGTCGTCGAAGGTCGTGATAATTGGTGGTGGTATTGTCGGTTGCTCCACAGCCTACCATCTGGCAAAACTCGGCTGCGAGACTCTCCTGCTTGAACGCCATAAGCTCACCTCGGGTTCTACCTTTCACGCTGCCGGTCTGGTAGGGCAGTTGCGCAGCAACGCCAATGTAACGCAGTTGCTGGGTTATTCTGTCGATCTTTACCAAAAGCTCGAAGCAGAAACCGGGCTTGCCACCGGCTGGAAAATGAATGGCGGGCTGCGACTTGCCTGTAATAAGGATCGCTGGACCGAAGTTAAGCGGCAGGCTACGACGGCGCATTCATTCGGACTCGATATGCAGTTACTGTCACCAACGGAAGCGCAGGAGTTGTGGCCGTTAATGACTGTTGATGATCTGGTTGGTGCGGCCTATCTACCAACCGATGGTCAGGCCAACCCGTCGGATATCACCATGGCACTGGCGCGCGGTGCACGCAACAGTGGTGCGATAATCACCGAAGATACCGAGGTCACTGATATCGAGTTTGATCACAGCGGTGAGTTGTGTGCGGTGGTGACAAACCACGGTCGTGTCGCTTGTGAGAAAGTGGTTTGTTGTGCCGGGCAGTGGACGCGTGAGTTTGCCGGCAGGTACGGCGTTAATGTTCCACTGGTATCCATTCAACACCAATACATGATAACCGAGGCCATAGACGGTATTACTGCCGCACTGCCAACGCTGCGTGACCCTGACCGGTTAACCTATTACAAAGAAGAAGTAGGCGGGCTGGTGATGGGTGGGTATGAGCCCAACCCGTTGCCCTGGGCAGTTGAGGGTATTCCGCAGGGGTTTTACTACAAGCTGCTCGACGCCAATTACGATCACTTCGAGCCGATGCTTGAATACGCATTGGGGCGTGTACCTGTTCTGGCTGATACAGGCATTAAAACGCTCACCAACGGCCCCGAGAGCTTTACACCGGACGGCAACTTTATTCTTGGTGAAGCGCCGGAATTGAAAAACTTTTTTGTTGGCGCGGGCTTTAATGCATTTGGTATTGCAGCAGGCGGTGGTGCCGGTATGGCGCTGGCCGAATGGGTGCATCACGGTGAGCCTCCGTATGATTTATGGAGTGTCGATATTTGCCGTTTTGGCTCACCACACAGAGACACGAACTGGGTTCGCACAAGAACACTTGAGGCGTATGCCAAACACTATACGATTGCCTGGCCTGCAGAAGAACACAGCTCCGCCAGACCATGCAGGAGATCACCGCTCTATGCGACATTAAAAGAGCAGGGTGCCTGTTTTGGTGAAAAGCTTGGCTGGGAGCGCCCCAACTGGTTTGCCGACCTTACCGCAGGTGAAGTACCACAGGATGAATACAGTTTTGCAGAGCCCAACTGGCATGCAGCCGTAGCGCGCGAGCACCATGCAGTGCGCAATGCCGCGGTGCTGATTGATCAGACCTCATTTGCGAAGTTCTGCCTGAAGGGCCCGGATGCGCTGTCAGTGCTTAACTGGTTGTGCGCTAATGATGTAAACAAACCGGTGGGGTCGCTTACCTACACACAAATGCTTGATGATAACGGCGGCATACAGGCAGACGTCACCGTGGCACGGGTATCGGCAGACGAGTTTTACATCGTGACCGGAACCGGGTTTGCAACACACGACTATCACTGGATATCACGCAATTTGCCCGCGGCCGCCAATGCACAGCTACTCGACGTGACTTCATCAACCTGTGTCTTATCGCTAATGGGTCCGCATAGCCGCAACATTTTATCACTGGTGACCCATACCGATCTTTCCAACAAGAAGTTTCCGTTTGCTTCAATGCAGTCAATTAGTATTGCCGGCTGTACCGTCAATGCACTGCGCATTACCTACGTCGGTGAACTCGGTTGGGAATTGCATCTACCTGTCGAGTATGCACAAACAGTCTACGATGCATTAATGGAAGCAGGGCGGGCGTATGGATTGATCAATGCCGGTTATCGTGTCATTGAAACCTGTCGATTGGAAAAAGGGTATCGAGCATGGGGCAGTGATATCGGGCCCGATCATACTCCGCTGGAGGCCGGCCTCGGCTGGGCGGTCAAGTCTGCAAAAACTGATATGCCATTCAAAGGTCGTGAGGCACTGTTACTTCAAAGTCAGTCACCATTGAAGAAAATGCTGTGCGGTTTTACCGTCACCGATCCGGTTGTGGTGTTGCACGGTCGTGAAACCATTTACCGCAATGGTGAAAGAGCAGGCTGGCTCAGTAGCGGCGGCTACGGACATCATCTGGGCTGTGCGATTGGGTATGGCTACGTTCGCAACGAGTCGGGTGTTGATAAAGATTACATTGACAGTGGAAGTTATCAGCTTGAAGTGGCTGCAGAGCTGGTTGATTGTATCGCGACGCCTGGTCCGCTGTATGATCCAAGCATGGTTCGTGTGAAATCCTGATTGTATCAGCGGATTAACTACGCAGAAATTACCCGTCCCGGGTTCAAAATATTATTCGGATCGAGCGATTGCCTGATCAGTTTCATTAGAGCAATTTCTTCGGCAGACCTTGAAAGCGCAAGGTAGTCGGTTTTAAGTTTGCCTATACCGTGCTCCGCCGAGACTGAACCTTTGAATTCACCAGTCAGTTCGTGAACAATATTTTTCAGTGCTGTAAATTCACCTTCGTTGTAGTCACCAATAACCACATGCAGGTTACTGTCGCCAATGTGCCCGAATAGCAGCGTGGTAATGTGTGGGTAGTCTGCGTTGAGCTTGCCCATCAGGGTTTTGGTAAAGCGGTCCATGTCGCCGATGGGTATGCTGACATCATAATTAATGATCGCAACGCTTGAGCCGAAATCCCCGATGCCGTGGCGCAGCGTCCAGATGTTGTCTGCCTGCTGATCACTCTGAGCGATGACTACATCCTGTAGCAGCTCTCGCTCAAGCTGTTGTGACAGAAATTCTTCGAACAGCGCCATATCATTTTGCTGATGGTTGCCGGTGATTTCGACAATTGCGTAGGCACCATGTTTTTTGGAAAACGGATTGGTAAATGTTTTTACCGTTGGTGCCACGTTGTCGAAGTATAAGTCCCACATCACTTCGAATGAGCTGACTAATCCGGTGAGCTCTGATTGCAGTTTGCCAAGCAGGGTGACGCTGTCTGCAAATTCGTTAAAGGCAACCAGTGCAGTGCAGCGGGATTTTGGTTTCGGGTATAAACGAAGTACCACTCTGGTAACCACGCCGAGAGTTCCCTCTGCACCAATGAACAAGTGCTTAAGATCATAGCCTGCGTTGTTTTTAAGCATTTTGTTTAATGAACTGATAATAGTGCCGTCTGCCAGCACCACTTCAATGCCCATGACCAGGGCGCGTGTCATGCCGTAGCGAATTACCTGAACACCACCGGCGTTAGTTGAGACGTTGCCACCGATGTTGGCTGTGCCGCGTGCGCCGAGATCCATCGGGAAAATTAGTCCCTTTTCAAGTGCCGCCTGTTGAATGGTTTGCAGTGGTGTGCCGGCCAGCACGGTCATTGTCATTGCCTGTTCGTCGATTTCTTCAATGCCGTTCATTTTTTCGAGCGACACTGCAACTTCGCCACGTGAAGGTGTTGCACCTCCGGCCAGTCCGGTAAGCCCGCCCTGCACGACCACTGGTTGTTGCACGTTGTTGCAGTGACGCAGAATTGCGGCGACTTCGTCAGTGGTTGACGGTTTAAGCACTGCTTCCGGCTGACAGTGGTTAACAAACGTCCAGTCGACATGATGTTTTTCGTCGATCTGTTCACCCGTTTTGATGCTGATGGACGGATCGAGTGCGCCGAGGAGATCAGAAGTCATCTGGTTGTATCGTTTTGAAGTACCGCGCAATGGTAACAGCGAACTGCCTGATCTTCAGTCCCGCAATGGCCGCGTGCTACAGTACTGGTAAATTCCAGGAGCAAGAATGACTATATATCAGCTAGATGACCTCACCCCCGAGATTGCCCCCGACGCGTGGGTGGCACCCGGCGCGATTGTGATTGGACGGGTGAAACTTCAGGCGCGCAGCAGTGTCTGGTTCGGGTCTGTTATCCGTGCCGAGAATGATGATATTACTATCGGTGAAGGCACCAATATTCAGGAAAACAGTGTACTGCATGTGGACCCGGGTTATCCGATCACACTGGAGCGCAATATCACCATTGGTCATAAAGTGATGCTGCACGGCTGTACCG
>CAYZVB010000173.1:5333-11351 GCA_964481315.1 uncultured Granulosicoccaceae bacterium | reverse complement strand
TCAACCGGCCATCATAATTGACGCCAAACCGGACAAGATAATTGACGTCAGACATGTGCCTGTCCGTTGTACCCTGGTCGTAACCTAGTCGTAACTGGGGAGGGCAAGGTGTTCATCCCTGAACAGTTTACTCCGTGTTTGTTAACTCAATAATGATAGTTCAGGAGTTTGGGGCGCTGCATCCCAGATATGGTGTATGGGGTATTGATTTTGACGGTCTGTTTCGGAAAAATGAGTCGATGGAGGGTGACGTGTGAAAAATGCCTGGGTATCGGCTGGGATTTCGAAGGAATTGTCGGAACTGGTGCTTGATGGAGATATCAACGATCTCTTCTCGCGGCAATTCTGCGATGCGCTGGCTGCAGGGTTTTCCGGTAATAAGGCAGTACTTATCCGTAGTGACAACCACAGGCAGCCTGTCGTTGTCTCCAGTGGTGTAGATGAATGCAGCGTTCGGGCGTACGAAGAGTATTTTCACTTACTTGATCCGATGAATGCCGTGCGAACGGCAAATGCGGCATTGAGAATGAGTGATACTGTTCCCAAAAAGCGCCTGGAAGGCTCAGAGTTTTATCAGGATTTTTTTAAGCCGATGGACTCGTATCACTCGTTGTCTTTAACCAGAAGTATTTGTCAGGGGAGTACACTCGAAATTGCCATTAATCGCGGTGTCGGCTCTGATGATTACACCACCGAAGACAAAAGACTGCTGAAACAACTTGCAGCTCAGGTTGCAGCCCGGGTCGGTGTGCTCGAGAGCGCCTGCGCGATTTCCGAAGACTATAAGAAAGACAAACTAGAGAAGCTGGGCGCATTGACCGAGCGGGAACTCGAGGTGTTTATCAGTGTTTCTTCCGGCCAAACACTTAATGAGTTCTGTCGGGTAAACAAAATCTCTGTGCATACCGGCAGAACGTTAATAAAGACTTTACGTGCAAAACTGGAGGTTGAAAGCCAGTTGGAGCTTGCAAAAATCGCCAGAGCCATCTCTTAGGTGGTTAATTTTTAGCGAATTTTTTGTATTCAGGGCTCAACCCAATTAGACTGGATTGGCTGCACACACAACGGCCGTATGATCGGCACAGCCTGTGATGTTTGTGAGTTAACCAACCGCAAGATACTCCCGGAGATCGAATGGACATAACGCTATACCACTCGCCTGGTGCCTGTTCAATGGCAACCTATGTTTCTTTGCTTGAAGCCGGCGCTAAGTTCGATGTGAAAATTATCAGCTTAAAACACAACCAGCAGTCGAGCCCTGAGTATGCCGTAATTAATCCAAAGAAAAAGGTTCCGTTTCTGACTGTTGATGGAAAAGGCTTAAGTGAAAACATCGCCATGCAGTCATGGATAGCAGAAACTTTTCCGGAGGCGAATCTGTTGCCATCTGACAGCTGGGATCATAAGCGCGCACTGTCTTACATGGGGTGGTTTGGGGCTGGTATTCATCAACACCTTACACGTCATTTTAAACCGATAAAATTTTGCGCTGATACCAATAGCCACGACGACATAAAGGCAAAATCAAAAGCCATGTATATGGAGCAACTGGAACTGGTTGAGTCAGAGCTGCATAATAAAACGTGGTTTTTTGATCACTTCACGGTTTGTGATTCATACTTTTGCTGGATATATAACCGCGCACTGGGCGAAGGTTTTGATCTGACCGGTTTTAAGAGCTGCACAGCGCACTATAACCGCATGCTTGAACGCGAGAGTGTAAAGACTGTGCTTGCGCACACCGTGAGTTAGTATCTGGCAGCCCGGGCTTTAGTCCCGTATGCGGTTATTGGCTACAATTAAGCGGCTGCTAAACGGCCAGTTGTGGGCCGTGTTCTGGTTAGCGTGCCGCATTGGCAGGGGTACGATAGATATTCGTTCGCGGTGACTTTACCAGTTGTTTTTCTTCTATTTGACCGGTAAGCGTATCGACTTCAACCACTCGAACCAGTGGACTACCTTTTTCCCTGTGCGCGACCACCTTCAACACCAGCGATTCCAGGCCGGTGTCGCTTTTAATCAGGTATTCGCCGTCGCTAATCTTAACAACCCACGGAGGCAGCGGTTTGCCATCTGCCAGGTTCATGCTAAACCTGGTAACTGCATTGGACCGCTGGGGATCGATGGTGCTGCGGGCAGTCACTGATAACATACCGTCTCTTACAATGGTATCAATAAAAAACCGGCCACATTCATCCGTCGGGTCGATGCTGAAGGTGCCTCGATAGCCTTTCCCCGAGGAGAATCCGGTGGCTTCCAGATAGCTGTCGTTGTTTCTTGTGTAAGTATCAGTCTTGCCAAGCCCGTCAGCCAGGGTATCCGTCAGTTTTCCCTGTTGTTCAGGGTTGTCCACGCCAATGTGATTCAGTGAGTTGATATCTTCAATACTTTGCAGCACTGCTCCGTCAATTGATAGTGCTGTACCGCTCATTGGATTGAGCTGTTCAATCATTGACTGTAGTGGTGATTCTCTGTGAACAGCCGGGACGAAAGGTATGCGTTTTTCTTTTTCTTCTTCCGGTGCCTGCGGTTTCTCAACAAGCGGTAAATAGGAATTGGTCACGCCGCGTGCCTCACCCAACTCGGTGATTGACGGCACGGGTTCACCGACCAGTACGGTGTGGGTGGAGGCATCCACCGCACCGTCCTGATCCTGCAGCAGATACGAAATGACGGCTTCGCCGCTGTAGCCGGGGGCCGGTGTGAATATCCAGTCACCTTCGATTTGTTCGAGCGTACCGCTTAGTGGATTTAACAGTGCTGGCGGTTCGAACAGCGACAGTGGATCATTGTCCGGGTCTGTGTCGTTTGCAATCAGATCGACCAGCACTGGTGTGCCGTAGTCGGTGCTGGTGCTATCAGCATTGGCGACCGGCGCCGGGTTAACCGGTGCAATGGTAATAGTCGGATTTATTTCTCCGCCTTTACCGTCTGCTACCTTGATCGGAAGTACCGTATTGCCGTTATTGTCGATTGCCGGAACGAATGTGAGCTCATTCGTCGCGGGGTTGAAGCTTGCCTGAGGTGGCAGGTCTTCAGCGGTTATCGTCAGTGAATCACCGTTGCGATCAGTCAGATAATCATCCAGATCAATGGTGACCGCCTCTCCATCAACGGCGGGTACGATAATATTTTCTTCATTGACCGGATCGATGATCGGCCTGTCAGTACCGGAGGTCGCAGCAATGACCTGCGGTTGGGCATTTTCTACAGTGACGGTATAGATGGCTGCGTCGGATTGTCCGTCATCGTCGGTAATCACATAGGGGATTTCAATCTCACCTGCAAAACCTGTATCCGGGGTGACGGTTATGGTGCCATCCGTTGCGATAAATACGGTGCCGCCGGGTATGGTTATCGATTGCTCTGTGCCCGGTGTCAGTGTGACCCCTGCGATCTGTGCAATCACGATAACATCACCGTCGGGGTCGGTATCGTTGCTGAGCGGTGAGATAGTGACCGGTGTATCCGGAGGGGTTGTTACGTTGTCGTCGATCGCGACAGGTGCAGGATTAACGGGTTGAATGGTTATTGTAATCGATCCACCTTGCCCGTCATCTACATTAAACGGGATATGCGTGGCACCGGTATTGTCGACCAAAGGTATAAAAGTAAGCTGCCGGGTCACCGGATCGTAGACTGCTCCCGGTGGCAGTGATCCGGGTGTGATGGTTAGCGGATCGCCATTCGGGTCGTATAGATATTCATCGAGATCAATAGTGACCGCAACACCATCAGTTGCCGGTACCAGAATATTGTCTGGAAAGTCAGGGTCAAGGTATGGTGTGCCCGGTGACGGGTCAGGGTCGATCAGTTCGGGTGGTGCGTTTTCGACGGAAATAGTAATCGTCGCAGTGTTTGAAGTGCCGTCAGCATCTGCGATGACATACGGGATAATAATATCTCCGGAAAATCCGTCAGCGGGTGTCACGATTACAGTGCCGTCTGTGTTAACGACAATGAAACCGTTAGAAACGGGTATGGTCTGCTGTATACCGGGTGTGACAGTCACACCTGCGATTTGTTCAAGTGCGATAGGGTCGGCGTCCGGGTCTGCATCGTTAGCTAACGGATTGAACGCAATAGGTGTTTCGAATGCTGTTGTCAGTAGATCATCAGTGGCCAGTGGTACCGGGTTCACAGGTACAATGCTGACGGTAGCAGTACTGCTGTGGCCCTGACTATCGGTTAAAGTGACCGGAAATGCCAACGTACCGTTGTTATCTGTTGGCGGTAGTGCAGACAGCTGATGGCTTAACGGATCATAAGTGACACCGTCGGGAAGTACACCCGGTGTAATGGTAAACGCATCACCATTAGGATCGATAAAATAGTCGTTGAGGTTGATCGATAATGGTATACCGTCTACCGCCGGTACAACCAAATCAGAGGCATTAAACGGATTAATAAAAGGGGTTCCGGCAGACGGGTCAGGGTCGATCAGTGTGGGTGGCACGTTGCCTATCACGACCGTGTGGACTGCACTGTCGGTTGCGCCATCTGCATCGGCAATGGAGTAGGGTATTGGGATGTATCCGGAAAAGCCGGTATCGGGCGTCAGGGTAATTGACCCGTCCGTTGCAAGTGTCAGTATTCCGTTAGGCACCGCGATTGTTTGTTCAGTACCCGGAGTAACTGCGACACTGGCTATCTCAATTAACGTCAGCGCATCACCGTCAGGGTCGAAATCGTTGGCCAGCGGTGCAATGACAACAGGGGTTTCAAAATTTGTGGTGACCAGTTGATCTGCAGCATCGGGCAGCGGATTGACGGGCTGTATCAGTACGGTGGGATTAATAGTCGCACCGTTACTGTCGGTGACCGTAAAGCTAACACTGGTATCCCCGTTGTTGTCGACAGGGGGTATGAATGTCAGTTCGCGAGTCAGTACGTTAAATGTTGCACCCGGCGGGAGTATACCGGGAATGATGGTAACCGGATCGCCATTGGGATCTGAAAGATAGTCGTCCAGATCAATAGTAACTGCTATGCCATCGACTGCCGGAATCACTATCTGGTCCGCGACCAGTGGATCGATAAACGGTGTGCCCGGTGTGGAATCGGGGTCTGTAACCACCGGGGTTGCATTGGCGACGGTAACGGTTTGTACTGCTGTGGCGTTGGCGCCGTCTACATCTGTCAGGGTGTAAGGCACGGTGATATCGCCGGAGAAACCGTTGTCTGGTACCACGGTAATCGAGCCGTCCACACCCACCAGTACGGTCGCGTTAGCGACTGTAATGGTTTGTGCAATGCCGGTGGTTAGCGGTACTCCGGCAATCGCGGATACTATAAGTGAATCGCTATCCGGATCGGTATCGTTGTCCAGTGGTGAGATGACTACCGGCGTTTCAAAATCGGTATTCGCTATGTCATTCAGTGCCACTGGCGCTGGATTGACCGGTCGGATAGTGACTGTTGGAGAAATCGTTCCTCCGTTGCCGTCGTTAACAGTGAACGGTACGACGATGTCACCGGCGTTGTCCGATGGTGGCGTTAACGTCAGTGTGTTGGTGGCCTGATCAAACACAGCACCGGCGGGCAGCGTATCTGGGTTTATAACCAGCGTGTCGCCGTTGGCGTCAGTCAGGTAATCATCCAGATTAATTACGATTGTGGTGCTGTCAGTCGCAGGAACAATTATATTGTTGGCATTGGACGGATCAATAAACGGAGTGCCGGACGATGGGTCGGGATCAACGATCTGGGGTGTTGCGTTTTCCACGGCAACGGTGTGATTGGCAGTATCTGTTGCGCCGTCTGCATCTGCAACAACATAGGGGACAACAATATCCCCTGAAAATCCTGTATTGGGAATTAGTGTGACAGAACCGTCTGCAGCCACTGTGACTGTGCCGTTTGGCACTGGTATGACTTGAGCGATGCCATCTATCAATGCGACGCCATTAATTTCAATAATAGTTAGCGGGTCGCCATCCGGATCTGTGTCATTCGATAAAGGAGTGATGACCAGTGGTGTTTCAAATTGTCCTGCTATGGTCTCGTCAAATGCCAAAG
>CAYZVB010000173.1:0-5323 GCA_964481315.1 uncultured Granulosicoccaceae bacterium | reverse complement strand
GAATCACGATGTTCGGTGTGATGGTGCCGCCGTTGTTATCGGTTACGGTGAACGGAACGATCGCATCACCGACATTATCGACCGGCGGTATAAACGTTAACTGGTGGGTCAACGGGTCATAGCTTGCCCCCGGTGGCAGTAAACCCGGTGTGAATGTTAGCGGGTCGCCGTTTGGATCAGAAAAATAGTCGTTCAGATCTATAACTACCGGTTCACCATCTACTGCCGGCACTAAAAGATTGTTTGTATTTGTCGGGTCTATTGAAGATGTACCAGGCGTAGGGTCGGGATCGATTAACTGTGGTAGTGCGTTGGCGACGCTAACGAAGTGGCTGGCGTTGGCAGTGGCCCCATCAGCATCAGTGATTGTGTACGGAACCTCAATGATGCCCGAAAACCCCGGGTCAGGAGAGACCCTGATTGTGCCACCGGCATCTACCACCACGGTACCGTTGACCAGTGGAATAGTTTGCACCACACCCGGTGTGAGCACTGTGCCGAAGATTTCGGTAACCGTGATCAAATCACCATCGGGGTCGGTATCGTTGAGCAGAGGTGCAATGGCCACCGGGGTTTGGAAACCAGTGTTGGTGGTGTGGTCGTTTGCTTCCGGTACCGGGTTCAAAGGTTGGAAGGTCACAGTCGGCTGCAGTGTGCCGCCTTGTCCGTCGGATATTGTAAAACCAACAACGACGTCGCCGTTGTTGTCGACAGGGGGAGTAAACGTTAATTCGTTAGTGAGTGCGTTAAATGTGACGTTCGGCGGCAGTGCGTTCGGTGTTATGGTTACCGGGTCTCCGTTGAGATCGGTAATGTAGTCGCTCAGGGTGATAGTTACCGGTGTGCCATCAACCGCAGGCACCAGTAGGTTTTCGTCGTTAAGCGGGTCGATTGACGGCGTGCCTGGCGTTGTATCCGGGTCAGTTAGTTGCGGTGATGCGTTAGCGACTGCAACTGTATGTATTGCAGAATCAGTGGCACCATCCGTGTCGGTGATGGTATAGGGAATTTGAATGTCACCGGAAAATCCGTTGTCCGGGGTCAGATTGACTGTGCCGTCAGCAGCGATTATCACTGTGCCATTAGTCACAGGTATTGTTTGTGTTACTCCGGGCGTTAGTGGTAAACCGTTAATTTCCGATAGTATAAGTGCATCACCATCCGCGTCGGTATCGTTAAACAGTGGTTCTACAACAACCGGTGTTTCGAAATCTGTGATAACGGTTTCGTCGGCTGCCTGCGGGACAGGATTTACCGGACGAATTGTGACAGTCGGGTTGATGGTGTGTTTGCCATCGGTCACAGTGAAAGGAACGATGGTGTCGCCGGCGTTGTCCACAGCGGGGAGAAAGCTCAGTTCATTTGTTGCTGCGTTGAATGATGCGCCGGTGGGTAAGTTGTCTGGTGTTATCGTCAGGGTGTCGCCATTCGGGTCACTCAGATAATCATCAAGATCAATAGTCAGTGTTACGCCATCGACGGCTGGTACCAGTATATTCTGACTGTTGAGTGGGTCGACTGATGGCGTGCCGGGGGTAAGATCGTTGTCTACCACAACCGGTGGTGCATTTGCGACAGTGATCGTGTGGGTGGCAATGTCTGTTTCGCCATCGGCATCTTCAATGGTATACAGCACTTCAATGTCACCGGAGTATCCGGTATCCGGAACGACAGTGATTGTGCCGTCCGCAGCCACTGTTACCACACCGTGTGTTACAGAAATTGTTTGTGCGGAACCGGGAGTCAAGGTCACGCCTGCAATAGACGTGATGGATAATGCATCACCATCGGGGTCGTTGTCGTTTGATAGTGGCGTGATCACCAGAGGTGTTTCAAACCCGGTAGTAACCGTTTCGTCCATCGCGTCCGGCACAGGGTTCGACGGTTGTACCGTGACTACAGGATTGATTACTCCGCCATTGCCATCGGAAACCGTGAACGGAATATTGATATCACCAGCGTTATCAATCGGCGGTATGACCGTCAGTTCATTGGTTGCCGGGTTAAATGTAGCACCTGCGGGTAAACTGTCAGGCGTAATGGTTAGCACGTCCCCGTTGGGGTCGACCAGGTACTGACTAAGATCGATAGTCACGGGTACACCATCGACTGCCGGTACCAGAATATTCTGACTGTCTGTCGGATTTGTTATCGGTGTTCCGGCTGTTGGGTCAGGATCTGTCACTTGCGGTATGGCATTAGCCACCACCACGGTATGTACTGCGGTATCGCTGGCACCGTCGATATCTACTACCGTATAGGGAATATCAATATTGCCTGAGAACCCGGTGTTCGGGATAACGTTAATACTGGAGTCCACAGCAATATTCACCACGCCCCCGGGTACGGCGATGGTTTGCGCTGTGCCGGGCGTTAACATAACACCATTGATCTGTGACACAACCAGAGTGTCGCCATCCGGATCGCTGTCGTTCTGCAGTGGCAAACTAGTGACCGGTGTTTCGAATGCGGTCGCATTGGAGTCGTTAGCGGCTGTTGGTGCCGGGTTTATCGGTTGAACGGTGACAGAGGGTGTGATGGTGCCGCCGTTACCGTCGGAGACGGTAAACGGGATGGTCGTATCACCGGCATTGTTGGTTGCGGGTATAAACGTTAGTTCGTTAGTTGCTGCGTTAAATGAAGCACCGGTGGGCAGGATAATCGGAGTAATAGTCAGGTTGTCACCATTGTCATCGCTGAGGTAATCATCGAGATCAATAGTGACTGGAATACCGTCAATGGCAGGTACCAGAATATTCTCTGCATTAAGCGGATCGATAGAGGGTGTGCCTGCAGCGGGATCGGGGTCAACGACGACCGGAGGCGCGTTCGCAACAACAACACTATGCGTAGCAGAATCGACGTCTCCGTCCACGTCGACTACGGTATAAGGAACGTCAATGGCTCCTGAATACCCGGCATTGGGTGTTAGGGTGATCGTTCCGTCGGATGCGACCGATATCGTTCCGTTTGCAACAGGGATTGATTGCGCAACTCCCGGTATAAGCGCCACACCATCAATGCTGGCAACTTGCAGGGCATCACCATCTTCATCTGTATCGTTCGCCAAAGGTGTAATGACGACTGGTGTTTCAAAGCCGGTGGTTACGGTTTCATCGTTAGCGGCCGGAGCAGGGTTTAACGGCTGAATCGTCACTGTTGGTGTAATTGTCCCACCGTTGCCGTCTGTAACGGTGAAAGGAATGACGGTTTCACCAACATTGTCTGTTGCGGGTGTAAAAGTCAGTTCACGGGTCACTGCATTGTAGGAAACACCGGCAGGTATACTGGTTGGTGTAATCGTTAGCGGGTCACTGTTCGGGTCGGTGAGGTAGTCATCCAAATCAATAGTGACGGATACACCATCGACAGCGGGCACCAGAATATTCTCTGAATCGAGTGGATCAATCGATGGAGTATCGGCCGTTGGGTCGGGATCGACAACCACAGGTGGTGCATTTGCAACTGCGACAGAATGAATAGCGGCGTCAGTAGCGCCGTCAGCGTCGGCCACCAGGTACGGAATGTCAACCGTGCCTGAAAAGCCTGTATCTGGCGTCAGTGTGATGGTGCCATCAGGTGCAATTGTCACTGTACCGTTGGGCACTGCAATGGTTTGTGCATTACCGGCAATAATGGCGACACCGTTGATTTCAGCAAGTGTCAGGCTGTCACCGTCGGCATCTGTATCATTACTTAGCGGGTTGATAACCAGAGGTGTTTCGAAACCTGTGGTGACGGTTTGATTAATCGCGTCCGGGGTTGGATTGACTGGTTGAATTGTTAGTGTGGGGCTGATAACACCACCATTGCCATCATCCACTGTGAACTCAATGACGGTATCTCCCACGTTATCGATCGTGGGGGTAAACGTGAGTTGATTTGTCGCAGCGTCAAATGTCGCGCCGGCCGGTAAGCTGACGGGTGTGATTGTCAGCGGATCACCGTTGGCATCAATGAAATAATCGTCGAGGTCTATGGTGATGGCTGTGCCATCTACCGCAGGTACTATGACATTATTTCCATTGAGTGGATCTATCGACGGTGTGCCTGGCGTTGTATCGTTATCGACAACCTGCGGTGGACTGTTTACCACATTCACGGTATGCAATGCGTTGTCAGTCGCACCATCTATATCAGAGATGGTATAGGGAATATCAATAGTGCCGGAATAGCCGTTATCCGGTGTTACGGTGATCGTGCCGTCTACCGCAACAGTCACTGTTCCGTTTGGAACCGCAATAGTTTGAGTCACGCCTGGCGTCAGCGTTATACCGTTGATTTGTGCAATAACCAGCGTGTCACCATCCGGATCAGAATCGTTTGATAGTGGTGTCACTACTACCGGCACTTCAAATCCGGTTGAAGTGGAATCGTCTACAGCGGTCGGTACCGGGTTAGCCGGGATAATGGTCAGCGTTGGATTGATGGTGCCGCCGTTGCCGTCAGTGACGGTTACCGGGATAGTGGTGTTGCCAATATTGTCTACTGCCGGTGTGAACGTCAGCACATTGGTGCTGTTATCAAACGTTGCTCCGGCAGGCAATGAATCTGGTTTTATGGTTAGCGCATCACCATTCGGGTCCAAGAAGTAGTCGTCGAGGTCAATGGAAAGTGGCGTACCATCAATAGCGGGTACAACCAAATTGTTAGCATCGAATGGATCGATAGACGGTGTGCCGGCCGATGGGTCCGGGTCAACAAGCACTGGTGCCGCATTCCCCACTGCAACTGTATGCGTTGCAGAGTCGGTACCACCATCGATGTCTGTCATGGTGTAGGGAATATTTATGTTACCGGAGTATCCGGTATCGGGTGTCAAGGTGATAGTTCCGTCGGTAGCCACCGAAACGGTTCCATTGGCAACGGCGATTACCTGAGAAACGCCGGGAGTCAGTGCTACTCCGTTTATCTCGGTTACCGTTAGTGAGTCACTGTCCGGGTCGGTGTCATTAGCCAGTGGCGTGATAGTTACTGGCGTCTCGAAAGGGGTGATGACAGTTTCATCAACCGCATCGGGTGGCGGGTTAACAGGCTGAACAGTGATAGTTGGGGTTATGGTGCCACCGTTGCCATCGGTCACCGTGAATGGGATGACCGTGTCACCCGTGTTATCTATGGGTGGTGTAAAGGTGACCTGGTTCGTTAATGGATCGAATGTTACACCCGCGGGAAGAGTCCCTGGGGTGATGGTGAGTGCATCGCCATTGGGATCGTTCAGGTAGTCATCGAGGTCGATGGTAATCGGCACTCCATCGACAGCTGGGACGAGAATATTCTCGGCATCGAGTGGATCGATGGAGGGAGTGCCAGGTGTAGGATC
>CAYZVB010000172.1:2936-11352 GCA_964481315.1 uncultured Granulosicoccaceae bacterium | reverse complement strand
GCTCAAAAACCCTGTTGCTGGTCGAGCACGATATGGATGCCGTGTTTGCACTGGCCGATAGAATTTCGGTTCTGGTGTACGGCAAGGTTATCGCGAGCGGAAGCCCGGCTGAAATTAAAGCCGACTCCCGCGTTCGCAGTGCCTACCTTGGTGAGGACGAAAACTAATGCTTAAGGTTGAACAACTACAGGCATTTTACGGCACCAGTCAGGCATTGTTTGATATGAACCTGCAGGTCGATAAGGGGGAAGTGGTTACACTTATCGGTCGCAATGGTATGGGGAAAACCACCACCATTCATTCCATTATGGGGATTGTCAGCGCTGCATCAGGCGCCATTACCTATCAGGGTAAAAATATCACCGCACTGTCGCCATTCAAAATCGCAAGGCTCGGACTGGCACTGGTACCGGAGGGCCGACAAATCTTTCCCAACCTGACTGTCAATGAAAACCTGATTGCCACAGCCGCCAATAAGCGCGGTAATACCAACCCCTGGACCAAAGAAAAAATCCTTGATCTTTTCCCACCGCTGGCAGAGCGTTTATCGTCAATGGGTAATCTGTTGTCAGGCGGTGAACAACAAATGCTTGCGATTGGACGCGCACTGATGACCAACCCCGATCTGTTACTGCTCGACGATGCCACTGAGGGACTGGCACCATTGGTACGCAAAGATATCTGGTCATCGTTAAACGCGCTAAAAAATGCCGGACTGTCTATCTTGATTGTCGACAAAAATCTCAATGATCTTGCAGCCATTGCAGACCGTCACTATGTCATTGAAAAGGGCAACGTCGTTTGGCAGGGAAACAGTCAGCAACTTACCGATGACCCGACCATCAAAGATAAATATCTCGGTGTGTAGACTTAAGTTCTGAACCCGAGTGTAGTAACACCCCCGTATCGCAATCCGGAATCCACCTGGCTATGGCAAAACTGGACGAACTCGACCGCAAGATTCTTCGTGCACTGCAAGACGATGCCACGGTTTCCATGGACGCACTGGCAAAACAGATTGGTTCATCAAAAACGCCTGTATGGTCACGCATTCAAAAAATGCGTAAAGCCGGCATCATAGAAAAGCAGGTTGCGCTGGTTAACCCAACGGCAGTTGGTCTGGACGAAACGTTCTTTGTTGCGGTTAAAACCGACCAGCATGAACCAGAATGGCTGGCTTTGTTTGCCAAAGCCGTGGAAGACATGCCGGAGATTCTCGAAGCACACAGAATGGCCGGTGAAGTAGATTACCTGCTCAAGGTACAGGTCAAAAACCCCTCGGACTTTGACCGGTTCTACAAAGAACTGATCAGCAGAGTAAAGCTGCACAACGTCACCTCAAGCCTGTCTATGGAGTGCCTGAAAAAGACTACAGCGCTGAAAATTTAACGGAAAATCAGAACCCGACTGCAGGTTTACTGCCGCGCTTTTTCTATCAGCGCATCGACAACGTTAAACACCCCGGCCTCGGCAACTGCTTCATTGTTCAGCACCATATAGCGACCACCGACAAGCACAGATGGTGTTGAGGCCACTTCTGCCGCCCGCATCTGCTGTTCTGCCAGTGTTACTGCAGCAGTTACATCCGCAGCCTGCAGTGATTCCTTGAGCGAGGCGGCCTCAATTCCGTATTTAGCAAACAGCTCAGTGGCGTTGTCGATTTGCTTATCGAGACTGCGTTCCTGCCGCATGCCAATTACAAGTTCAAACAGTTCATCATGTAATTGTGCCGGGTTGTTACTTTTAAGCCCGACAAAATACATCGCAGCGTGTAGTCGCGTAGCGTCATTCCACCCAACCGGCTTCAGCGAGAATACAACATCTGAAGGTGCCGTTTTCAACCACTCTTTAACACCTGGTTCGAACGCCTGGCAGTGCGGACACCCGTACCAGAAAAACTCCATTACCGATACACCGCTGGAGTCGGTTGCCAGCGGGCTACTCAGCGTTCGGTAGTGAGTGCCGTCGACTATTGCTGCAGTGGCAGACGCTGAAGACTGCGGCTGTTGCGCTGGTTTGTCGGCAGTAAACTTAACAGCAATAAGCGCAACGCAGGCAATAGCAACAATCGATAGCGCCGCAGCAATAAGGTGATTTTTTTTCAACTAACGTTCCCTGAAGAAGGCGTACTGTAAGAATAATACGCTTAACCTACCGGGAGTTTGCCTCAAACACGTAGTATTCGCTATAAGCGGATACCTTGTGAGAGCCCAGTATTTTACGTGCTCTAAATACCCAGTCTGATGCCGGGTCGAGTGTCAGGGAAAGCGCTACTGATCCATTCTCCATAATGCGGGAGGTGGTATTGGCATCATTGACAGTATTACCAATCAAAAGTTCCAGCGGACCGTCATAGTCAGGCACCGATACACTGGTCACACCATCCTGTCTGGTCATTGTGAGTTGCGGTGCCTGTCCGGCTTCAATTTCGGCCACAGCAACTTTGGTTTTTACCGGCAGCCCGAGAAACGCTTTTTCGTCAATGCCGGCAACACTGAGGAAATAATCACCCGGTGCGAGTGACGGCGTGTCGAAGGACAGTGCTTCGGTTGTCAGGCTTATCAGCTGCTGGGCCATTGCTTCATCGGCCGCAATATCTGCACGGTAATTGGTGGCACCATCCAGTAGCTGCCAGCGGATGTCGTCCTGTTCGCTTAAAAGAATACGTTCGCCGGTGACGCTCAGTGCGGGTGGATTCAAAAGATCTACAAGCTCTGGCGCTACACCCTCTGCGACGCTCATTCCTTTGCCTTTCGGCAAATCGTTAGAGCCATTGTCTGTGGCTGTTGCTACCAGACCTTTGGTCACACCAATGCGGTTGGCTGAATCATCAAGATCAACGTAAAACGCGGTGCCGCGTACTGCCGCCGTCAGAAACGGTGTTTCGATTGAAAACTCTACGGGTGGCTTGCCGTCGGGTCGTGGAGTTACTTCACTGCCTACCTGCCCTTCAGTCGCCATGAGTGCGATGGTGCAGTTGCTGTCGTCGTTAATGCATTCAATGTTGCTGATGACGACACGGCTTTCGGGCTGCACATGCACCCGGACACCGCTTTTAAAGCTAAGACTGACAAAGCCATCGGCACCGGTCTGGATCACGTCACCATCAAATACGCGTGATCCCTTCGAAGGCGGGTTAACAACAAGGTTGGTTTGTTTGTGTGTCACATCGCCTTTTACGTAAGCAATACGGCCAAAATCCAGTGAATCGAGATAAGGCTTTGGTATAGACAACGCAGTGCCAATCGGCAGCACGGTGGTAGTGCTGGCAATGTCGTTAAATTCCGCGATCTGGCGGGCAAATTTCGTTGACTGCAATTCTTCAGTCAGCACCTGCTCAACCGTTTTGGCAGACCGCACCACAACGATAAGATCATCCGGCGAGTTCTCGGCCACAGACAATACGGGCAGCGCCACCGCAATTGCGGTCGCTATGCTCACCGTCTGAATTGTATGAAAAAACGATTTCATGATTGGCGCAAAGTACAGTTTCGTCCGGGACAAAGGCATCTTATATGCCCGCTAACGGCCAGTTAGACTGACACACGGAGCATACACGTTGTATTGCAGTGAGTTTTAACAGTTTGAAACAATTTCGCTACCGAAATACAAATTTAGTTGCTTTAGCAACAAATTTCAAATGGTGATTGCTCTCCTGCCGGCAGATTGTGAGGCAGCCCGGCAAAATACCTGCTGAACGCCATTTTAATCCTTCTGCGCCGCCCTCTTTGACATATTCCGGAAACAAACTAACTTTTAATCGCCGATGCCGGTATGTAATGCCCGGTTGTCTTCTACACTTTAGCACTTACGCCCGATATTTCCGTGGCGATACTGTATCCGTACCCAGCAAGAACCGATGACCGACTACAGAAAAAACTCCCTCTCTGCAAAAGAACTCGGTCGAAAAATAGGCTCGCTGCTTACTGCAAGCCAGGCGGCAAGACAGCGCCGTCCCAAGCCGCTTCCGTCAGTACTAATAGAGAAAATACTCGATCAGATTTCATCACCCGGCGTCATCCTGCTCGATGAACATCTGAATGTGGTGTACTCAAACAGTGCATTGCGTGAATTACTGGGTAACCCGTCTCAGCGACCGGCCTGGCACAGCTCACTACACCCGGAAGACGCAAATCATCTAATAAACGGGTTGACCATTTCTCTGCTCGACAACGATCAGTTTAAAACCGAGTGTCGTGTGCAACTGACCGGCCAGCAGAACCCTGCCCGCTGGCTCACCTGCGAGGCGCAACCGCTCAACTATGACGATTGCGGATTAACCGGCTGCCTGTGCACCTTTACCGACATCACCGAGCACAGAACCACCAACGAGAATCTGGTGCAGCTGTCACTCTACGATCCACTCACTAAACTGCCAAACCGCAGCCTGCTAATGCAGAGGCTGGATCGTGCATTGCAACCTGCAAACGGCACTGACCTGGCGCTGGTGTTTGTCGACCTGGATGGCTTCAAACTGATTAACGATACGCTTGGCAGAGAACAAGGCAATAAGTTAATTAGAGAAGTCAGTGAACGGATAAACAGCTGCATAGAAATAACCGACCTGCTCGCACGCCTCGGCAGCGACGAGTTCACTGCTGTCATCCAGCATTACGACGCGCACAGCCGTGCAGCAGACATTGCCAACCAGATTATTAAGACCATTGAAAAGCCGTTTCTGGTACAAAACGAATCGGTCTACATTACTGCAAGCGTTGGTATCGCAGTTGCCAAACCCGGTGTCAGTGCAGACCGACTGATACAGCAGGCAGATGTTGCGATGTATAAAGCCAAGAAGAATAAAGGCAATGCCGTGCAATATCACAGTCACGAACTCACCGCACACAACCGTGCCAAGCTGCTGGTTGGCAGCCACCTGCACTGCGCACTGGAAAGAGAAGAGTTCAAAGTGTTCTATCAGCCGCAGCTTGAAATTGCGACCAACCGGATTTACGGATCCGAGGCCCTGCTGCGATGGAAAAACCCTACCCTCGGATCAATCTCACCAAGTATTTTTGTACCAATGCTGGAAGATCGCGGACTAATTACGCAGGTGGGTGAATGGGTATTGTCAGAAGCCTGCCACAATCAGGCAAAGTGGCATCGTGATTTCCCGGAAGCCAGAACCACCGTTTCGGTTAATGTATCGAGTTTGCAGCTGCACGACAGGCATTTTCTAACCAAGCTCAAGAACATTCTGGATTCCTCAGGTCTTGCACCGAACTATCTGGTGCTTGAGATTACCGAAACCATACTACTTGATGAATTTGTCAGCGAATGTCGCCTGCTGCATGAAATAAGCGCACTGGGTGTAAAGATAGCGCTGGACGACTTCGGCACCGGCTACGGTTCGTTTTCATACCTGAAAAAGCACCCGATTGACCACATAAAAATAGACCGGTCTTTTGTTGACAACCTGTTTGCCTGCGAAGAAAACAAAGCTATCACCACATCAATAATCGACCTGTCACACACGCTTGGTAAAACAGTGATTGCTGAAGGCGTCGACAGTCAGGATGAGCTGGATTTTCTGATGCTGCGCGGCTGTGATATCTACCAGGGCTTTTATACATCACGTGCAATTCCATCGGTGGAATTTGCAAAAAAGTTTCTGTTTAACGACAAATAAAATGTGTGTTACGAGTGGTAGTGTGCCAGGCAGTTCTGCAGGCTTTGTTCATCGAGTGCTTTGCGTCTGACTTTTAAGTAGGCAACGTTGTCTGCCTCGATCACCGATACCTCTTCTACTCCCTCAATTGCGCCAAGTTGCTGCTCGAGCATTTTTTGATCGTAGCCGGACGCAGCCTGCAGCGACAGTTGATAGCTACTGAGCTTTGCCGGTTCTTTCATTTTATAAATCACCAGCAACCAGCAAAGACTCAACACACCGAGCACTACATGCGCCTTTGCCAGCCCGATTGCGCCAACCATCCAGCCACCGAACACACCGCCGATGAAAGCGCCCATAAACTGACTGCTTGAATAAACCCCCATCGCACTGCCACGACTGGCTACAGGTGCAATACGCGACACCATTGACGGCAGCATTGCTTCAAGCACATTAAGAAAACCAAAAAAAATACCGATCGCGAGGACGATCATCCACCAGCTCTGACCGGTCAGTCCGATAAATATTTCCGCAAACCCCAGCCCGACAATCGAAATGATCATCACGTTTCGAACCCCCTTTTCACTGAGGCCAATCAACGGCACCATAATAATCAGTGACAACAGGCAGGCAAGCAGATAGACCTTCCAGTGTGTCTCTGGTGCTATACCACGTTCGAGCAGACCCAGCGGTACACAGACAAAGGTTGCGGTAATTAGCAGATGCAACAACAGAATACCGATGTCGAGTCTGAGCAGTTCGGGGTTACGGATAACCACACCTAGCTGAGCAGCATTCGCTGAGAAATCACGGTTAACGGACAGGGCACTCGCTGACTGGTCGGGAACTGCGAAGCGCACCAGCAATGCGGCGGCAACACCTGAGAAAGCAATCGCTATAAAAATTCCGCTCAAACCAAGGTGGCTCATCAGCAGCGGGCCGATCATAATAGACAACACAAAAGACAGCCCGATTGCCGCACCGATAATGGCCATCATTTTGGTGCGTTGATCATCGCGCGACAGATCAGCGGCCAGTGCCATCACCGCCGCCGAGATCGCACCGGCACCCTGCAGTGCGCGCCCTGCTATCACACCCCAAATGGTGTCTGCCATGGCGGCGACAATACTGCCAGCGACCAACATTGCCAGACCTGCGTAGATTACGCGCTTGCGGCCAAAGTGATCTGACATTAACCCGAATGGAATCTGCAACGCCGCCTGAAACAATCCGTAAATTCCCAGCGCAACACCGATCAGCAAAGGTGTGGCACCTTCAAGATCCTGCCCGAGGATACTCATGACCGGCAACAACAGAAACAGGCCCATCATCCGGGTTGCGTAAACCAGGCTCAGTGACGCTGCTGCGCGTCGTTCCAGTGAGTTAAATGCGGCCAAGAAATTTCCCGAATTGCCGGACAAATTCAGGTATGCCGGCAAGATGATATGACAGACGGTACGACTCGAAACAGATCGGGTATAGTAGCGGATAGACGAAAAAAACGCAGCTCCCGCTCCTCTGTAAAAACCAACATTGCAACCAGTGGGTCGCGCGGAAATTCAGTCACCAATTTTTCTAAAGCCGCAGCCATCAGAGCCACAGAAAAACCCACACACAGCCCTAACCTGTGTCGAATTTTTCAACGCAGCTCAAATGCAGTGGCAACGAAATATTTGAGTGAATATTCCAACCGACTGCCTGCTCTGCTCTTCTACCAAACAATCAACGGTGTTTCGCATGGACTCAATCCGGATACGTGGTGCCCGCACCCATAATCTGAAAAACGTCGATATCGATTTACCTCGCGACAAACTGATTGTTATCACCGGTTTGTCCGGCTCCGGCAAATCGTCACTCGCATTCGATACTATTTTCGCGGAAGGTCAGCGGCGCTACGTAGAGTCATTGTCAACCTATGCGCGGCAGTTTTTGTCAGTGATGGACAAGCCCGATGTCGACACCATTGAAGGTTTGTCACCGGCCATTGCCATCGAACAAAAGTCGACCAGTCATAACCCGCGTTCAACGGTCGGCACTATCACCGAAATTCACGACTACCTGCGTTTACTGTATGCACGCGTCGGAACACCACGCTGCCCAACACACAATATTGACTTAAACGCGCAAACCATTTCGCAGATGGTCGATCAGATACTCGAGATTCCGGACGGCACCAAAGTAATGCTGCTGGCACCGATTGTGTCCGACCGCAAAGGTGAGCACAGCCAGCAGCTCACCGAGTTGCGCGCCAAGGGTTACCTGCGTGTACGTATCGATGGCAATGTGCATCCGCTGGATGAAAGCATCACGCTTGACGCAAAAAAGAAACACACCATTGAAGTGGTTGTAGACCGATTTAGTATTAAAGAAGACCTGCGGCTGCGGCTGGCCGAGTCACTCGAAACCAGTCTGGCTCTGGCAGAGGGCCTTGCTATTGTTGCACCGCTTAATCCGGACGATAACGCGTTCAAAGAACGATTGTTCTCAAACAAATACTCGTGTCCGATGTGCGATCACTCAGTACCGGAACTGTCACCAAGACTGTTTTCTTTTAACGGCCCGCAGGGAGCCTGTCAGGTATGTGACGGATTGGGCGGAGATCAGTTTATCGATGAGGAAAAACTAATTGTGGCAGAAAAAAGTCTGGCCGACGGCGCAATACGTGGCTGGGACAAACGCAATGGTTTTTACTTTCAAATGATGCAGTCACTGGCCATTCACTATGAATTTGACATTGACACACCGTTTAAAAAGCTAACCAAACAACAGCGCAAAGTCATTCTGCACGGCAGCGAAGGCAAAGCCATT
>CAYZVB010000172.1:0-2926 GCA_964481315.1 uncultured Granulosicoccaceae bacterium | reverse complement strand
GTTTAAACACAAAACAGCCAAAGGTCGCACGCGTACACGCAAGCACTCATTCGAAGGTGTACTCAACACGCTGCAAAGGCGCTACAAACAAACCGAGTCCAGTGCTGTTCGCAATGAAATTGCCAAGTATCTGTCTAATCGTCCCTGTGCCGGCTGCCATGGATCACGGTTAAACGAAACGGCTCGCAGTGTTTATGTAGACGGCACCACCATCGATAAAGTCTCAGCGCTGTCTATTCACGATGCCAAACAACTCATTGATCAGTTAAAGCTCGATGGCAACAAGCTTGAGATTGGTGAAAAGATTCTTATTGAAATCAACCAGCGTCTGCAGTTTTTAGTTAATGTCGGGCTGAATTACTTATCACTCGACCGTCGCGCAAATACACTTTCCGGCGGTGAATCACAGCGCATTAGACTGGCGAGTCAAATTGGTGCCGGACTCATGGGCGTGCTGTATGTACTTGATGAACCATCTATCGGTTTACACCAGAGAGACAACGACAAACTGCTCGACACGTTAACCTATCTCAGAGACCTGGGTAACACCGTGCTGGTCGTCGAACACGACGAAGACGCCATCCGCAAGGCAGACTTTGTGGTAGACATTGGACCCGGTGCCGGTCAGGCCGGTGGACATGTGGTGGCACTCGGTCCGCCCGAACAACTGATCAAAAACACCAACTCGCTCACGGCAGATTATCTTTCCGGCCGTAAATCTATCAACATGCCGCCGCGCACTGCCATTGATAAAAACAAACTGCTAACGATTAACGGGGCCACCGGCAACAACCTGAAAGGGGTAAACGTTGATATTCCGGTGGGCTTGTTTACCTGTATTACCGGTGTATCCGGTTCGGGCAAATCAACACTGATCAACGACACTTTATATCGCTTTACAGCCCAGCAACTCAACCGCGCCAGCACGCAACCGGCACCGGTTGAATCAGTCACCGGACTTGAAAACATCGATCGCATTGTAGAGATCGATCAAAGCCCGATTGGCCGTACCCCACGCTCCAACCCGGCTACCTATGTTGGTATTTTTTCACTGGTCAGAGATTTATTTGCCGCAACGCAGGAGTCAAGATCACGCGGTTATCAACCGGGCCGATTCAGCTTCAACGTTAAAGGCGGCCGCTGTGAAGCGTGCCAGGGTGACGGTTTAATCCGTGTGGAAATGCACTTTCTTCCCGACGTGTACGTAATGTGCGATGTGTGTGACGGTAAACGCTACGGCCGCGAAACACTCGATATTAAATACAAAGGCAAAGATATCTCCGAAGTGCTTGATATGACGGTTGAAGAAGCTTGCGAGTTCTTTCAGCCGGTACCGTCTATCGCAAGAAAACTTCAGACTCTGCAGGACGTGGGGTTGTCGTACATCACGCTCGGCCAGTCAGCAACAACCTTGTCCGGCGGTGAAGCGCAGCGCATTAAGTTGTCGCGTGAGCTCTCGAAGCGTGACACCGGACAAACCTTATACATACTCGACGAACCCACAACCGGCCTGCACTTCTACGATATCAACCAGCTGCTGACGGTGTTACACAGCCTGCGTGATCGCGGCAATACCATTGTGGTGATAGAACACAACCTCGACGTAATTAAAGCCTGTGACTGGATAATTGATCTCGGCCCCGATGGCGGTGACGGCGGTGGTCAGATTGTTGCCACCGGCACCCCTGAAGACGTGGCGGCCAACCCGTCATCTGTGACCGGAAAATACCTGCAACGCTTCTTTTCTGCACAGCCTTCCACAAATAAGGCAAAGAAAAAAGCCAGCGCTAAAAAAGCAGCGTCTAAAAGAGCGAGCGCGAAAACTACCGCAAAAAAAGCCACCGCAAAAAAGAAAAAGGCTTCAGCAAAATAACAGTCACTGAGTTGATTGATACCGCTGTTACTGTCAGGTGGACCCGTAGAGTTCTGATGCCCGACCCTGTAACCATTTGATCATATGGCGATACGGGGTCGGACCATAGCTCACACGGCTTGCGCCGAGTTCAGTAAATTCCTGCAGTCCCGGAGTGTGGTCCAGCACAATCATATTTACCGGCAGCGATACCGCTTCGCACAATCTGGCAATTTGTTTTTTATCGACCATACCCGGTGCAAAAAACCCATCGGCACCAGCCTGCTCATAAGCCTTTGCGCGCTCTATGGCGTCATCGACCATTTGATCAGTATGCGCATCTGGCCTGGCTTTTAAAAAAATATCGGTTCTGGCATTCAGGAAGGCTCCGACACCATTGGCGTCTGCGGCCTGTCGAGCTGCCTTAATACGCACAGCCTGCTCTTCAATAGAATACAGCCCCTGCCCACCGACAATCTGATCTTCAAAATTAAATCCGACCACACCAATATCTACTGCCTGGGAAACGGTATCTGCGACCGTTTCCGGCTGCGGTCCGTAACCGCCTTCAAGATCCATGGTGAGCGGTATATCAATACTTTTAAGAATACGGGAAGCAACAGTCAGCGCATTGTCGAGTGAAAACTTCTCGCCATCCGGAGACCCGTTAGCCATCGCGACCGGAGCACTACCAGTGGCAATAGCTCGCGCACCGGATTCTGCAACCGTTTTGGCGCTGCCGGCATCCCAGATATTAAACAACACCACCGGTTTGCCAGCCTGGTGCAGTGTTTTAAACAATTGTGCCTGTTGCTTCTGATTCGCCATGCAGGTCCCTTAGAACGTATTATCGCCAGTGGTTCTTTTACCACGTTGAAAACCCTGGTGCGAACCGAAATGCTTACGCGCTGATTTTTGCCAATGGTCGAGGGGCAAAGAATAAAGGCAAAGGAACAGCCTAAAACGCAAAAAAGGCCCCGCAGGGCCTTCTTGTCTTCGTTACCTGTGCGGCCTATTCAGCGGCAGCAGTTTCCGATTTTTCTACCAGTTCAATAATCGCCATTGGTGCTTTAT
>CAYZVB010000171.1:3898-11596 GCA_964481315.1 uncultured Granulosicoccaceae bacterium | reverse complement strand
TTGTCCATGATGAACATGTTGGTCAGGTTGTTGGGCATGATCGGGTTGGGGCCGTCGGTTTCAATTTCAACGGTCATCGCATCGACAGCGCGAACTTCTTTCACTGATGCCAGCAACTCTTTGTAGTCACTGTCGGGAGTCATGGCGCGGTTTAAGGAAAACACAACGTCTTCGCTATCGAAGTCTGCACCGTCGTGGTACTTAACGCCCTCACGCAGATTAAACACCCAGACGTTGGGGTTGTCTTCGCTTGGTGCCCACGATGTGGCCAGTGCAGGTACCATGGCGCCTGTCATGTCACGCATGACCAGCGGCTCCATAATCTGGTGCAGCATGGCAGAAGTGGGGCCTTCGTTCTGGGCATGCGGATCAAGAGTCAGCGCGTCACCGGCGCGGGCCCATCGCAGGGTTTCGGCTTGTGCGATACTGCCTGCGGCACAGGCGGCAACTGCTGTTGCCAGCATAAGTTTTTTCATCATTCAGGTATTTCCCCGGTAGGTGATAAAAAGAGATATTCCACTCGACTATGCTGCCAGTTAACAGGTCACAGGTCCAATAAAAACGCGCCGGACGACGTCGCGGAATCAGTAGGAAATTATGGAAAACCCGTTGCCATCCGGTATCTACCCGATGTTATATGCGTTTTTTGACGACAGCGGCAATCTGCGCCCTGACCCTTTTATGCAACAGGTGGATATCACGCTTAACACCGATGCAGCGGGTATTGCGATACTGGGACTGGCCACTGAGGTTAGCAAGCTGACCATCGAGGAGCGCTGCCAGACCGTGCAACAGGTGGCCGCGAGAATTAATGGCAGAAAGCCGTTGATTGTTACGGTGTACGGCAACACGCCAAAAGCGCAGATCGACTTTGCCCTGACCGCACTTTCGCACGGTGCCAGTGCACTGAATTTTGCAGCCACCTGCGGAGAAGTTATCTGACGCAGCACTTAAACAGTTTTTTGCGCAAATCATTAGCGCCGTCGATTGCCCGACAGGCATTCAAAACGCGCCCGAGTTTCTGGGTTTTGGACTAAACAACACAAGCCTTATTGAACTGGCGCATGAGCACAGTAACTTTACACTGGCCAAACTTGAATGCACCGCTGTTGCACTGCAGCCGGTGGCCGAAGCGCTGCAAAGTCACGCGCAGGTATTCAATGGCCGCTGCGGTCTGGAACTGCCCGACAATCTGCGTGCCGGTGCCGGCGGCATTATTCCGGGTTTTGAGGCCGTTGATAAAACCACTGACATTTTCAGCGCCTATGCACGCGGTGATACTGCGGCTGCTGATCAGTTATATCAGTCACTGCTGCCGACGCTGTGTTTCTTAATGCAGGGCATACCCCACTTACTGACTTACGGAAAAATGCTTGCGGCATTGCGTATGGGCATAGCAACAGGCGGGGCGCGCGCGCCGGCACTGACGGCAACAGAATTTGGCAGCGCCTGCGTTAGCCGTTTTGCAGAACAACTTGGCAAATTCAGTTAACTGCCTGATCGTATTTGAAAATTTACCGTTTTCAGCCTGTTATTAATAGAGAGGCGCCAAAACCGATTGGAGTAATACAACAGCTTGCCGATTATCGTGATGATAATCACCGTTGCGCACCGACTACAGTCAGGAGCAAGCATGCTGTCGTTACAGAAAAACTGCATACCCCGGATTCACCACCTTGCACTGCTTTTCGCGGCCATCGCCGTGCCTGCTGCAGCAACCACCGACTCACCGGAAACCACCGCGTGGGGCGTTTACCAGAATACCAGCGCAGCGGATTTTTCCACCACACTGTCAAACGCCAAAGAAGCCGGCTTTATGCCGGTGACGTTCGAAACCAGCCTGCGCGCCGGACGTTACTTAAGCCTGTGGCAATACAACAAAGACAGCAGTGCCTGGGCCGGTTTTACCGGTCTCTCGCAAGCGGAATTTCAGGCAAGGCTTGCGGAATATAAAGACAAGGGCTACCAGCTTGAAGACCAGCATATTGAAATAGTCGGTGACAAGGCAGTGTATTCAATGATTATGCTGCACAACCAAAACGGCGGGCAATGGCAGTCTTACAGCGGCTTGTCTGCCGCAGAGTACGAGAACCTGCTGGACCAGCACCGGACAACGCACCGCGCTACCGATGTAGAAGCAGTACCGGCCAACGGCACGGTGACTTACTCGGTTATTTTAAAAGAGAACAAAGACAACGCTTTGTGGAACCATCACAGAGATATGTCACCTGCAGAATACCAGTCACTGCACCACAATTATCAGCAGCACGATTTTTATATTGCAGACTTCGATTGTTATTTGCGCGACGGGCGTGTGAACTATGCTGCGATTTGGCACCAGGCACCACAGAATCAATCGATCTCCGCACTGCAGAAACTAACGCTAAACGAATTTAACAACTCAAGCTACCGTCTGGCTGATCGCGGCATGCGCATGACAGACGTTGAGCTGTGCCCTTCCGCCAACAACATCGGATATCACTATGCCACCGTATGGCAGAATAACGATTCGCGATACGAATCGCAGATAACGCAACAGGCACAACAACTACTTAACGAATATGTGTCTGCCGGTGATGTGCCCGGGGCAAGTGCGGTCATTATGCACAATGGTAAAGTATTGTTCCGCTCAGGCGCGGGCTTTGTTGATCAGCAACAAACGCGCACCGCTCACAGTGGCAGCGTTTATCGACTGGCATCAATTGCCAAAGCACTGGTTGGCACACTGGCGTTTGATCTGGTTGATGAAGGCCTGCTAAATCTCGACACACCAACTCGCACGTTATTACCGGAATTGTCACCGGCACATACCCACACATTGCGTGAACTGCTGACTAACACCGGTTGCGTTAAGGGCTACACAGACGATGGCCTGGATGACAACAACACTCAGGTGCAATACCAGACAGCACGACAGGCACTGCAACGTCATCTTGGTGGTGCGTTGGCCAGTGATGACTGGATTATTGACGGCTGCGTTAACGGCACCCATCACTATTCGACACACGGCTATACGCTGTTAACTGCTGCAATAGAAGCGCAAACCGGCGTCAGCTTTGCCAGTATGATTGAAAACCGCATCGCAAAGCCTCTGCAACTGAGCACACTTAAAGTCGAAGACCGCAACACCGCTGGCAGTCACGGACAACGTGCCGCGTTAACCCGCAAAGGACAGGTCATTAGCGATACTGAATTCCAGAATGCCAGCTGGAAAGCCGGCGGCAGCGGCATGGAATCGTCAGCGTTGCACCTGGCGCAGTTTGCGGACGCTGTGATGCGGAATTTTTACTTTTCAAATGCCACATTACTGAAGATGTGGTCGGGCGGCAGCGAAGACAGCCAGTATCACGGCTGGTCGCTGGTTAAAAACAGTAATGCCGGAGAAAGCTATTCCGGACAAATTGAAAAAGGCGGTGTTAACCAGGGCACCGATGTACACCTGCGCGTCGACCCTGCCAGCGGCCTGACCGTAGTTGCAATGACCAACACGCTGCTGCCAAAAGTCAGAACACCGGCATTAACAGAAAAGCTGATGGTACTAGCAAGAAAACAGTTACAATCAACAGATAGTGGAATCCAGTTTAATCTATCTGTTGTGGAAGAATGACAAACACCAAACCTTCTATTGCCATACTCGACGACTACTACAACCGTGCCACGTCTTACGCAGACTGGAACCAGGCCACATTTGCCGGGTTTACGTTTTTTGATAAACCGTTTGCATCACAGGCGGCACTAATAGAAACGCTGCAACCGTTTCAGGCGGTCGGCCTGATGCGCGAACGCACGCCTTTTCCGGCAAGTGTAATCAGCCAGCTTCCAAACCTGCAACTGATAGTTACCAGCGGCATGAAAAACGCTGCTATCGATTTGTCTGCTGCAAAAGAAAACAATGTGACCGTATGCGGCACACAGTCACCCGGACACGCGACTGCAGAGCTTGCCTTTTTACTGATCATGTCACTGGCACGGCAACTGATTCCGCTGACTAACGCACTGCAACAAAACGGCGAATGGCAACCAGTGATGGGTCAGGACTTACGCGGTAAAACACTCGGAATTCTGGGGCTGGGCAGGCTGGGCACACAGCTTGCCGGCTTTGCTAAAGCCATGGGCATGCAGGTTATTGCCTGGAGCGAAAACCTTAAGGCCGAAACCTGCCATGGGCAGGGTGTTGAATACGTGAGCAGGCAACAGCTGTTTGAACGCGCAGACTTTGTTTCGGTTCACCTTCGACACTCTGAAAGAACGCATCATCTGGTCAATGATCAAGACCTGAAACTGCTTGGCCCGCAGGGCTATATAGTCAACACATCGCGAGCCGAAATTATTCATCCGGAACATTTGAAAGCCGCGCTTGATAACAACACAATTTCAGGTGCAGCAACTGATGTATTTTCAGCCGAACCCGCCGGCAAGGACAACTGGATGGTCAGTCACCCGAGAGTGCTTGCCACACCGCACATTGGTTACTGCACGCGGGAAACGTTTAGCATTTTTTACCAGCAGATGCTCGAAGCCTTCGACGCTTACTACAGTGGATCACCGGTTAGAGTATTAGGCTAGCACTCTGGCAACACCACGCTTTATAACGTTTCGCTAGTCCAGATCAAACACCGGAATAGCGGCCGGATTGTCCAGTGTGCATCCATCTGCAGTAATCGATACATCACCTACCTGCGCCGACATTATGCCAATGTCTGATGCAACCACTGCACAGCCGCTGTTGGTATAAAGTGCGAAGCTGCACCGATCAACACTGTACTTTTTCTTCAGTATTAGCGGTTTTGGTGTCGCCGGGTCAATGGCACTTAAGTAAATCAGGTCGAACTGGCTTTGATAGGAAAACAACAGATCAAGAATATCCTGGCTGGTAACTGTGACGGATAGATTCTTATCACCGTGAGAAACGACCTGCAGGTTGGCATGTCGCTGTACATCAAGCATTGCCTGCGACGTTAAATCGATACTGCTGAGTCCATGAGTTTGTACCGGCAATACGCCTGTCACGTGCAGATCGACAACGTCTCCTACCTGTGCACAGCGATGGAGGTCTGCATCTGCTACGACTGATACGTTGTTGCCGGCAGTGCCGTTGCCAGCAGTATCTGTGGAACTTGAGCTGGTGCTGGTGACGTTACCGGTGACTGTAAGTGACGAACCGGAGGATGTGCCTGCAGAGGCACCATTACCACCGCTGCCTGAGTGAGAATCAGTGGTTGAGGTTTCAATCGATACAGACTCTGCAGAATCGTTGTTACTTGTATTAGTTACCGCAACAACCTCTGAATTGGTCGTGTCGGAATTTGTGTTGGAGGTTGTATCCGAATTTGCTACAGACTGCGAGTTGTCGGTGACAGGTGTGGTTGGTGCGCCCGTGTCCGATGTAGACGTGGTGGTGCTCACGCTGTTGTCGCCGGTACTCGCCGTCGAGCTTGCTGTCGAATCGGCGCTCCCGGTGGTTTCTGCAGTCGATCCGGACACAGTTGCACCGCCAGACCCCGCACTGCTAATAACCGTTGTACCTGCAGCAGAGCCTGCCTGAGAACCAGCCTGAGTAGCTACTTCGCTCTCTTCCTGTACTGAAGAATCGCAGCCAGCCACGGTCGCGACCAGCAACACAACACCCACTCCTGTATATTTAACTTTTACCACCCCGGGTACCTCCATGAGTCTGCTTAACGATGCGATGCCTGGTGTCAAACACAGGTGGAGCCACCTTATGTTCAGAGGAATTCAGCGGTGAAGGCCGAAATCAATTTGTTTGCTGAGCAAACAAATACCTTTTCAATCAGGCACTAAAACGTTAACCCGTTTACGGTCTAAACGTAACTGAACATTGGTTTACCCAACTTTCTGGTTAATTAGTTGTACGTGGATCTGAATGGGTCTAACAGCAGCCGCGTTCATGTGTCAGTGGCCGAACAATCCATTAATCACTTTTATTTGATTTGTCATTCTAATTCTCTCAAAGAATTAAAATTTGGTGATGTTTGCAAGCAATCCGGGCAATACAGGCAAACATTTGCGCGCACTAAACCGTTATTACGACGGATATAGGGCAATGCATACTTCTTTTGGGTGATTGACTATTTGTCCAAACCCCCTTTAAATCAGTTTACATTTCGTAAATTGTGACTAATGTCATTTTTACAGTGTGATGGAGTTACAGGAGGTATTGTGGTTATGGTGATAGCAAACAGGGAGTTTGTTAGATGACGATGAGCAAACAGGTGCAAAGGGAAAGCACCAACTTGGTGTTAAAAAGCTTCCCTCGAGAGAAAGCATCGAGGTCGGACATCGCAATTATTGACCTCAGAAGCTGTATTCGCGATGCAATGGCAAATGCAATCCGTGGCAGTAGTGACCGGCGAATTTTCACAGCGAGTAGCGCTGATTCACTGGAAAAGACTGCGTTTTGCAGTAATCCGTCTCCGCAGCAATTTATTCTTTTCTGTGACGGTTCGCTCGATACTGACACTGTCGAATGCGAGCTGACGAAGTTGCGGTTATCAAAACCGGAGGCAAAGGTAGCGTTGCTGACAGACCGGGATGTAAACGAAAAAACACCTGACATGCTAAATGAGCTTGACGGTGTTATCCCAAGTTTTTATGAAACCGAACAGGTGCTGGCTTGTATTTCAGTGATTGAATCGGGCGTTAGATACCTTCCGGCACATAATCTGACGGCAAACACACTGCGTAACGGGCATAAAAACGGCCATACAATCGGTAATAATACCGAAAATATGACTGCTGAGGCGGCAACCTTGCTTACTCCACGGCAACGACAGGTGATGGAATACATTGCAGAGGGCCGGTCTAACAAGTACATTGCCGCCGAGTTATCAGTCAGTGAAAGCACAATAAAGGTGCATGTACACGAGGCCATGAAACGTCTGGGTGCCACCAGCAGAACACATGCGGTGTACATCATGACGCACGCCGAGTAAACGTTACCAGCGTTACTTAAACAGCAGACTGTGCAGCCGGACTATTGGACTATCCGGCAGATGTAATTACAGTACTGCCGGCCATTAGGCCGGCAGGCGAGGGATTTCTTTTTCTTGAACAATCTTAAAAGACTTACCGTTGTCTACGGAGTGACTTAACTCATAGCGCCACCGGCGCGTGGTTGTGTGGCGAAAACAGTTACTGAATTCGATACTGCCACGGATGTTGTAACCTTCAAAGCGCGGCAGAACAATTCCGTCGCGGCGACGCTCCCATTCGGTTTCCATGTAGCGCTGCTTTACCGCGCGGTCGACGATGTCTGTCACTATCGGACATCTGACGGTTCGCTGCTCACCGGTATTTAACAGATCAAGTAATATGGTTTGATCATTCTGTGGCAACACTACCGCAGGCTCAGGGCTTTTTATTGTGTGCACTACCGGCACCCCGTCAAGCATTTCAACAAACTGGGATACGCCAGGTAGCGGAGTATTGTCGATCACATGATTTCTGAAATTTCGGGCAGGTGTCTTACCGAAATTTCTAAACGTAATATCTATCCAGCCATGACCGCCACCAAACGGCGGTTCACCGGTCTGAACCGATACATCGACAATATTCAGATAAGGCTGCAATTCCGCTTCGCGGCTGTTTTCGGTTACCTGCTGGCCCGTCCTGACATAACCGGCCACACGACTGACCTCGTAAAGAAATAAATAACAGGCAGCAACACTAAGCATTAGC
>CAYZVB010000171.1:292-3888 GCA_964481315.1 uncultured Granulosicoccaceae bacterium | reverse complement strand
AACCAAGCTTTGACAGTTGCATTGCCGACCCTGCCATACTTTCCTGCGCACCCAGGT
Source organism: uncultured Granulosicoccaceae bacterium (assembly GCA_964481315.1). Lineage (GTDB taxonomy): Bacteria > Pseudomonadota > Gammaproteobacteria > Granulosicoccales > Granulosicoccaceae. The sequence goes on along the minus strand of CAYZVB010000171.1, from coordinate 3,831 downwards.
CAAGCACTCCCTGAAAAATATCAAACACCTGCTTCAGATCGTCGCATTCACCAGGTTTGTCAGCGTTTTGCGCCTCGATGCATCGTTTTACTACTGCATTGCTGTAACTCAGCGCCTCGACGGCACGATCATGAAACTGACCGTTGTGGCCAATGACATGTTCGGGTTTCAGCTTCGATGCAAAATAGAGCAGTGAAATGCCGGCCACCATGGCCAGCGGCAAGCTTATCGCACAGAACTTGAAAAACCGGCTTTGTTGTTTCCAGCTGCGGTGCGAGTAATTCACATTCAATCACCAGCGCAATCTATTGACTGGCGCTCAGAATGAAAACTGCTTGGCAATTGAAAAAGACAGCCGGTAATCACGAGCCTTTTCAACCAGCCCTATAGCGAGTTGCGCGTTAAAAAACAGATCCCTACCCAACACTGATGAAACGCCTGTCGAGAAGCTTGCTATATTACTGTCACTGTTTGGCAGTGTCTGGCCGTCGAGCTCTGACTCTGCAACCAGCGCCTGGTTAAACAAAAACTGCAAAGACGTGTATGGACTAGCCGCCAGTAACGTACCAATCGAAAACTGCGTTACGTTGCCGGCCCTGATACCGGCCCCGGATTCCTGTGCGAACGTTTGCGAGGCGCTGGCAGTAAAAACCAGTGGATCCTGCCTTTTTGTTGCTCGTACACCGAGCGTAAATTCAGACGCATCACTACCTATTTCACTGGCACCGGAATCACTGTTGTAAGCGGCACTTAGTATGATGTCAGGGCGTCTGCCGCTTTCCACTGCCAGTGTTTTATCAACGGATACAGCAAAATCCCCCATACCATTTGCATTGGTTTCCTGAATATCCGGTGCTGCACCTGGCACAACCACCCCGGTTTCACGATCAACAAAACTCACTGGCACCGACAGGCTGACTTGCGAGTCATAAGGCAGCCCGAACTTCAAATCAACGGTAACTGTGTTGGTATGTACCTCGTTTTCCAGCTGCCCGACCTGCTGTACCGTAGTACTGTTAGCCAAATCCTCCACCGATACAAGCAAAGGGTTGGCTGTTGCATCGTAGCTGTAGTCGTAGTTGACGGTGACCTCAGCACGCCGTGGTCTCAGCAACAACGCATTTAACTGAATAAGAGAACGCTCGAGAGCACGTGTTGCTGCATCTTCATCGACTTCGAACAGCCCGGGTTTCGGACGTGGCGGTGTTACCTCAGCCTGTTCAGTAGCTTGTGATTCAGAATTCGGCGGTTGTGGTTTAGGTGGTTCAGGTTTAGATGGTTTAGGTTCCGGTGGCTGCGGTGGTTGACTGGCAACTTCAGGAGCTGCAGCAGATTCGGTTGCAGACACACTAGCGTCTTCCGTTTGTGTTGTTTGTTCCACCGGTGCCGTTTGCGCCGCCGCATCGTCAGATTCAACGGTAGTTTCTTCAACAGCATCCTCATCCTGCTGCACCTGCAAAGCGGCAGTAGTGTTGGTCGGTAGTTGTGCCGAAACCTCTGCGTCATCGGCTTTAACCGATTCAGTACTGTCGTCAGCCGCCGGTCCGGTCTTTGTTACCTGGACGTCGAAGCAGACCTGTTGATCGTCGCATTCTTCATTATCGGTTGCCGGCTCGATCGGAGTGGCAGGTGTATCTTCGGCAGGTGTATTCTGCGTCACGGGCTCCGGTTCGGTTACCGATGACTGGCTGACTTCCTCAAGAATGACGGTTTGCGGGCCAAACAGATCAGCCGGCAGCAATACGATATCGCCAATCTCAAGCGTCTGGTCGACGGTTCGGTTGTTAAATGCCGCTACCCGCGCCCATAACGCAGGGTCGCTATTACCGGTTTCGCGAATAACAATGGAAGAAAGTGAATCTCCCGTACTGACGACAACTTCGAGTGGCTCATTCTCTTGTGCAGCGGCAGTATAGGCAGATGCACAACCAACAATCAGAACACCAAGACAACTGCTTCTATAGTAGCTTCCCAACATAATATTCCTGCTCCCCAAAAAAACTAAACTACTACTGAATCATGACAAAATCCATTGCCTGCGGAGCCAGGGCGTTGACGGCTTGACTCCCCGGTTGTGCCGTCACTGTAAAGCCTACTCTTCCGAGTCGGCCAATCTCGAACCAGGAGTGAAGAAATTCTTCCTTTGACATAGTGCGATTGCCCCATGCCGGGTCTGCAAGCAACACTCGATTTGCCGCTATTCCGCGGAACACAACGAAATGGTTATAACCTTCCAGGTTAACCGGTACCAGCACAGGGGCCATAAACAACAGATCGTCAAAGTCCAGCCCGCCGAATCCGTTGCCAACAAGTCCGGTACTGTCAGCGTATAATTTAAGGTCGAGAAGAGAAAAACCCTGGCGTATTTTTAGTAGATCGGGGTTTTCGATATATTCGGTACGATTGATCATCGCCAGTGCCACTTCTTTTTCAGTGACCTGAAGATCGTGCTGATATCGCAGCAGAGTGGTTAAAGCGGCTGCGCCGCAGCTGAGATCCCACTCCTGAATCACTACATTGTTGTGCCTGTACTCAAGTAGAGATGTGACCGGTTGTCTCGCACTTACGGCAGCGGCCGTCTGACCGGCATAAGCGAACAAGCACACTACACAAAGCAATAAATTGCTATATCTCACCAGAACTCCCTCGCATTCAAGCTAATATGCTGTGCTTTATAATCACTGCCACTAAAAGTCGGTGGCAGCCACTTCCCGGGAACACAGCTCCCGGGAAGCTTCTGTAAGCCCGGATCAATAAACAATCCGCGACTTTTCAAGTCAAACGGGTACCGGAGGGCACCTGTTTAAACTTTTTAGTACGCTGGTACACCATAGGTGTAGTAGTACGGGTAGTAGCTCAACGCGCTGGCGCTGCTGCCCTGAGAGGCATAAGCCGCCCATGCCGCGTATCCGCCAACACTTGCGGCATCAATGCCAGTCGCCTGAGCAGCGTCAGCCGCTTCAATAGTGTAGCCATGCGCATAAGCACCATTGTGGTTGTAAACATCAATATGCAGACCACTGCAGTAGCAGTCATATGCATAAAGCGTTGAACCGCCATAGGTGGAGGCTTCCGTACCTGCTGCGCTGACAGTGTCAAGTTCAGTCAGGCTCAAAGGTGCCGGACCGTCGCCTGCAATGGCCGAACCGCCTGAAATTGCAACTACAGCAACAATTGTTGAAAGTATCTTTTTCATTAGTTATTCCCTCTGTCTTTGAACAATATTGTCAAAAAACCAGCCTAACCGGAAATGCATGACATGCCGGATCAGGCCAACTATGTGTGCCATTAACCCGAAAGTTCATAGCACCGCGAGTAATGCTAGTGACAAGAATACCGCCACTCAATAGAAATTTAGGTTTATAACCTTAAGTTGGGTTTGCTCTGAATTGCTACAAACTAATGATGAATGGTCGCCCGGGAATCGGGTCGGTAATATCAGATACTCCCATTGTACGGTGGAAATAAAGATGCCGATAACACTTACCCAAGGACGTCCAATGAAACTTAGCTTGCACGCCAACACTTCAGTCAAAGCC
>CAYZVB010000171.1:0-282 GCA_964481315.1 uncultured Granulosicoccaceae bacterium | reverse complement strand
CTCAACGGCTTTGGCACAGCCCTACGCGCTTGACCTGCAAACACTCGATACCATCAGCGCCGGCAATGCATTAGATCTGGCAGCATCTGTAGAAGGTGCAGCCAGCGCGATGGGCGATCTGTTTTCCATTACCGGTGTACAGTCAGAGGTAGGTGCAAGCAGCGATGTCACCGGAAACTATCGAATAGACACTGTATTCGCGTCCGGTGTTAGTTACGCCTGCTGCGATAGTAATACCAATGAATCCACACTTGACGTGAACATATCATCGGACGCCGATCA
>CAYZVB010000170.1:5287-11604 GCA_964481315.1 uncultured Granulosicoccaceae bacterium | reverse complement strand
TTTCTCCACCTTGTATCACTGTCACAGACCGCCAGCCACTGAAGGCAAGACGGAAAAGCATTTGGCGGCGCACTCAAATCAGAGCTGGTAGCGGCCATGCAGAATGGCGGCCCGACAAACGCACTGGGTGTTTGCAACATAGAGGCAATGTCAATAACCGCTCATATCAGCAAGGAACAAGACGCCATCATTAGCCGCGTCAGCCTGAAAAATCGCAATCCGGAAAACGCCCCCACGGACTGGCAGAAAGCAATCCTTGAAGAATTCGATAACAGAGCAGCTGACGGAGAAGATATCGCACCAATGGCTTCCGTGTCGGTAGTCGAACAAAACGGGAAGAAGCAACTGCGATTAATGAAGGCTGTTCCGACTGAAGGTGTGTGTCTCGCTTGTCACGGACAAGAGATCTCCCCCGACGTACAGGCAAAACTAGATGAGCTTTATCCGCAGGACAAGGCAACCGGTTACTCTGCAGTAGAGGTGCGCGGTGCAATTGTTGTGGTGAAAGAATACTAAAAGCCTTTCAATACATAAGTACAGACTCCGAGCTGTTCGATCCAGCCTTAACGAGGTCAAAATGAATAACGACGTACAACTCCCAAAGGAACTCCAGTCTGTCGATAAAGCGATTTTTGATCGATGGTTTGACGAGCGTTACGAAGAAAAACTCCAGGAACAGCAAAGCAGCGAAACCGGAAGGCTGTCGATCATTGCGACCAAAGGCACCATGGATATGGCCTACCCGCCCTTCATTCTGGCATCAACTGCTGCTGCACTCGACTGGGAGGTATCCGTGTTCTTTACGTTCTACGGTCTCGACTTACTAAAGAAAGACCTCAACCTTGAAATATCGCCCCTTGGTAATCCGGCTATGCCAATGAAAATGCCATTTGGCCCTGAATGGTTTAAAGACATTAACTGGCCCATCCCCAACCTGTTAATGAGTAATGTTCCGGGCTTTGAAAAACTGGCAACTGGTTTAATGAAAAAAACCGTCGAATCAAAAGGAGTTGCAAGTGTTACTGAACTGCGTGATGCCTGTATTGAGGGTGGCGTCGATGTAGTCGCCTGTCAGATGACTGTGGATCTATTCGGTCACAAAAAAGAAGACTTTATTCCTGAAATATCCGAATGGGTTGGCGCGACCACGTTTCTGCCTCACGCACAAAAATCGGATATCTGTTTGTTTATATAGCTTTACTTGTGTGCTCTGAATAGTAGCGCAAAACATAAAGCGCTTATGATGCAGACAGCGCTGTAAGACTCGACACCTCCAGCAGCGTAATTGCCCCCCGCGCCTGATGTATCCACCCGCGCCGCTGAAATTCCCGAAGCTGACGGGAAATAACCTCGCGTGCAGTACCGAGCTCCACTGCCAGATCCTGGTGCGTAGTAAGAATGCCGGCGTCGTCATCGGCCATTGCCAGCAGCTTTTGTGCGAGCCTGACATCGAGCCGCTGGAACGCAACTTCTTCTACCATCGCAAAAAGATCAGTAATTCTTTTGGCAAAAGCGCCGAAAACAAACTCGCGAAATTGCCGTGAGCCGGCCAGCATGTCATCACTCAGTTCACGGGAAATCGCAACTGCGCGCAGATCACACTCCGCCACACCACAAGCCGAATAGTCTTCGAATGCCAGCAAACAGGCTGTAGTCATTACACAGCTTTCACCGGCATTGATCCGGTACAAGATAATCTCGCGGCCGGACTCTGACACCTGCTGCACCCGGACACTGCCTTCCAGTAAGAGCATTAGGCTATCTGGTTGGGTGCCGGGGCCAAACAGATTGGTGTTTTCCGGAATATCTACAATTGTGCTTTGCTCAAGCAAGCGGGTTTTAAAAGGCTCTTCCAACCCGTAGAGGCCCGGAAAATGACTTAACCAGTCCATATAGTCGCTCGTCGCAGGTAATTAACTAGAAAGCCTTCAATGGTCTCACTGGCATTCGACAGCTCCAGTACGGTATTTTCCCATGCCAGATAATATTCAGACGCAAGCTGAGTTGAGGTCACTATCACGGCAACCACAAAATGACAACCAAACACCCATCGTAGGAGACGAACTCCAACGGACTTACTGTGGGTAATCATATAAAGCTGGCAGCGGGCGAATCTTGCGGTCGGTAACTACTGCGCCAAAGAGATCTGTGCTGACTCATTCACAACTGGCCTTGGCTCGGTATCGAATTTAACAGGAATCTCTGCCAACGGGGTACCGTTAATATGCTCATCAACAATCGACGCCGCCAGCTCACCCAGTTTGAAGTAGTCTGCGACGGTTCCCATCATACAACCCTGTTTCATGTAGGCAGATACCGCACAGATAGACGGGAGATTATTGGAGTTAATAAGGTCTATGATTTCTGCAGCTTTTGATATCAGAAAACTGTCGGACGGAAGGTACACTGCACTGAGCTCGCCGAGTTGTTCTATCTTGCGCAAATCGGACAAATACAGATTGTCATCAGGTCTTACCCTTACCGGCAGTACTTCGAATCCATATTTTTTCCCTAATGCAACCAGCTTTTCGAGTTGACCTGTAGAATTCGCTTCTCGCGGATTAAATGCGACCGCAACCCGCTGCAGGGATATCTGGTTAAGCGCACTTTTAATTTGCTCTTCTGTTGGCACGCGGCTACTAACGCCGGCGGTGTTGTCCCGGCCGCCGTTCTCAGAGGGCAGAATACCAGCCTCGGCTGGAAAGCTAACAATGTTGAATATGTGTGGCTTGCGACCAGCCAGGTGAGTTTTTACGGCTTTTGTTGCTGTGGTGCCAAACGTGTAAATGTAGTCAAATTGATCAAGCTTCCCGGCAAGGTCCACTCGTATTATTTGCCCCAGGTTGCGCTTGTCCTGTTCAGCATTAAATACCGTCACTTTCGCGTCATGGCCCAGTGTACGTAACCCTTCCAGAAAGCCTCGCTCGGCATCAGTCTCACCTCGCCAGACAATCATCGCAACCGACATCGCCTGAACCGGTATAGGGACGAGGAACAACAACGCAACAAGCACCGTGGGTATTTTCAATTTATTCATGAGGAAACCGCTAATTTTGAAATATTCACCTGCTACCTGTGATCAGAGTCACAGGTGTAGTTAGCGATAAACAAACAGGAAAGTTGAATTCGACACAATAGATACAGCTTAAGTCTCTGATATAAAAAGGATTAATGAAGATTAATTTTCTATAAATACAAATAGAAAATGCCACCGGACAATTGATGAGCAACAGAGAGGGGCTTCTCGCCGTCCGTTGCGGGCCAGTGATTATGCGCTATTGGTTAACATCGGGCCTGAGAGGAAACTCAGGTATAATGAGGCAACCCAAACAACCTTAAAGCCGCGCCCAGTGAACCAGGCAAACCAGTCAAAGATACGTGGTGTTTTATCCCCCGTTGTTACTCCGTTTACTAGCGCTCTGCAACCGGACACAGATCGTTTCACTACGCACTGCAAATGGCTGTTAGACAGTGGCGTTGGCCTTGCCATTTTCGGCACTAATTCCGAGGCAAACTCGCTTTCTCTGAACGAAAAGCGAACGCTGATTGACCATTTAGTTGATGCAGGTTTGCCTGCAAACCGCATGATGCCCGGCACCGGCGCCTGCTCCACCACCGATGCCATAGAGCTCACCCGTTCAGCTGTTGACCATGGCTGCGCCGGTGTCTTGATGCTGCCTCCGTTTTACTACAAAGGCGTAAGTGACGAAGGGCTTTTTCGATTCTACTCCGACGTAATACAAAAAGTCGGCGATTCGCGCCTGAAGATCTATCTCTATCACATACCTCCAGTTGCTGTTGTGCCAATCACGCTTACGCTAATTGAACGACTGCTCAAAGAATACCCAGGCACCATCGCCGGTATAAAAGACAGCTCCGGGGACTGGGACAACACCAGTGCAATGCTTAAGAACTTTCAACCGGAAGGGTTTGATGTATTTGCAGGGTCAGAGTCCTTTCTTCTGGCGACACTGCGGGCCGGCGGTGCCGGATGCGTCAGTGCAACAGCCAACGTAAACCTGGCTGCCATAAACCACCTGTACGAAACCTGGCAAAACGACGATGCCGACCAGCAGCAGGCACAGCTTGACGCAGTTCGCGATCAATACAAACACTACGTGATGATCGCTGCACTTAAAGCGACCATAGCGCACCAGCGTAACGACACAGAATGGATGCGAGTGCGGCCTCCATTGACTGAGGTATCGGATGAACAAACCAGCACACTGGCGAAAGATCTGGCAGATGCCGGATATTCTCCACCAGCGGTTTAAGGGAACATAGTTCTTCTGCCTGAACGATCCAGTTTCAGGCAGTCATTGCAGCGAGCTTTCGTTCCACCCAATCCAGTCGATCCTGCCCGAAGTGAAGCTCATCTCCGACGATCATGGTCGGTGCGCCAAAAACGCCGAGGTCTACGGCTGATTCTGTCTCGTTAATTAACTGCTTTTTGATCGCGCTATCGTTTATCGCCTGCAACATGGCATCACTGCTGAGATTAGCGTCCTTTGCCACTTTTGCGATTACGTCTGTTTCTGCGGTATTGAGCCCGTTTACCCACGTGGCTTCAAACATCGCTCGGTTGTAGTCTTCAATCACACCCTGATTATGCGCCCATATAGCACCACGCATCATACTGAGCGAATTGATTATAAAGTGCGGGTTCATTTTGTAAGGCACATTATAGAACGCAGCGTGGCGAATAATATCATTCAGTAACCAGTCACCTTTGGGCTTAATCATCACAGGGGTGGCGTTGCCAGTCGCCTTGAAAATACCGCCCAGTAATACCGGTTTGTAGTTTAGCGTGGCATTGTTGCGTGCACACAGCGCCGGAAGTTGCGTCCACGCCAGATAGGCGGTCGGGCTGCCAAAGTCATAGTAAAAATCTACCTGTGCAGACACTTTATACCCTCCGGTATTTTTATCGCTACGGTTATTCTGCCAATCATGGGGAATGACTAATAAATTTATTCAACTCCGGGCTCGATTGTTTTAGTTTGCCATTGGCGTCAAAATCAGAATCTGCGTTAAATTTCAGGCACGGCTGTGTTTCGAAAGTTTCAAGCAGACTAGCCTGCTCCTTCAACACGGTTTGAAGGCGTGATTCAAGCTGTGCTTTTTCTTCCCCTTCATAGTAACCATGAACACCATGAACCAGCTTGTGTTCCAGCACAGCAATACCCAGATATCTCAGTGTGTAGGCGACCGGCCATAACAACATGGCGGCATCGCCCTCTTTGCCATTGAAGGCACACTCTATTTCACTGGCACCGGTCGTCACACAAAACAGCGCTTTTTTCCCTTGCAAAAGCCCGTTGTCGAAACGTTTTTCTACCGTGTGGAGCTTGCCGTGCACAAGCACACGATCAAACCAGCCTTTTAAAATCGCCGGCGGTGCAAACCACCAAAGCGGGAAGTGAAATATTATCCAGTCAGCCGCCTCTATTTTGGCGATTTCACCGGCAACCATGTCAGGTAACGCTTCGCGGTTCGTATAGTCTTCCTGAGCCTTAAGCGGGTCAAATACCCGTTCGTTTGGAAACGCAGGGTAGTGGCTTGCGCACTCCACCGCATCAAATCCCATGGAACACAAATCGGAGAACAATACCTCCATTCCCAGTACTTCTGCAGCGCTGACTGTCGCAGCTGCCCAGCTGCCGTTGAGCGACCGGGGATCCGGATGCGCCAGTACAACCAATACTGTTTTACCGTTTTTATTATGCTGCAAGCGTGCTTACCGGTTAGCGGGTGTCAGAAGATGTTAGCGCACTACAGATCATGCCCGGCCTCAGCCAGTAGACGCCTGGTCTCTGCAATGTGTGCCGGCCCGGTTTGGCAACAACCACCCACAATTGTCGCCCCCGCTTCAACCCAACTTTGTACATGCACCGCGTATGCTTGCGGGTTCAAATCTGTGCGGTTTTCTATTACTTCTACCGTTTCCCCCGGGTCATACTGGCTTAGATCAGCGGAGAACGCATTGGCATAACCGCCAAATGGACGACCATCCCGTGCAAGCTCAGGCATCGCAGCCGTCGTGACCTCGGGGGTACTGCAATTGACAAGCAATCCGTTAACGTCAAGTCCATTCAACGCTGTGATTGCTTCCGTGATCGTTTCACCCGATCTTAAGCGTGCGCGACCATCTTCACCAAGGCTTTCTAGAAGAGTCCATGAAACCCACACAGGCTTGCCACTTTCGCAGGCGGCGGTTGCAGCAGCACGCGCCTCTTCGGAGGTAGACATGGTTTCACAGATAAAAAGATCGACATGGTCTTTTCCTACCTCGACTATCTTTCGGTAGTCCTCCAGAT
>CAYZVB010000170.1:0-5277 GCA_964481315.1 uncultured Granulosicoccaceae bacterium | reverse complement strand
GCCTCAACCAGACCCGGCCGGTACGACCAGCTTAACGGAGGCAGACTACCCGCGATTTTCGCATCCGATCCGGCAGTTGTACGCGCAGCAATCGCAAGACGGATCGCAGCATGCTGCTCGCCTTCAAAGTCCGGTGTCTGTCCGTGTGAGTCTTCCGACACGCGAGGCGTTGTAGCATAGTTATTCAGCGTAATAACCGCAGCCCCTGCCCGTAAATAGTCCTCGTGAAGTTCCTGCACCAGATGGGGTTCGTGACGCATGACCCAGCCACCCCACTCTGCATGGACAGGGTTAGCAGACCGGTTACACAACTCCTGTCCCATGCCTCCATCCAGAAGCGTGATTTTCATACCTGTTTCACCTGTCGTGTGACCATTCTTACACCCGTGTTTGTGCGGCTTACAATTGAACGCAAGGTTTTACAAAGCAGGCAAACGATTACTTCATCCATGGTGCAGATCAATCGAGTGGTTGAGCACCATATTTGTTATCCCCTTCCGTTCCTGCCATCGCCCAAAGTACCCACAGCACAACAATAGCCAGCGGAATAATCGATATTAGCTGCAGCCAGCCAGACATATTACGATCATGCAGACGCCGACAACCGACGGCAATCGTCGGCACAAAGAGCCCCACGGCAACCACCAGTCCGATCACACCGAAAAAGGAAGGCATGACACCGGCAAACCCGTATATTAACAACTGGATAACAAACGTAAACAGATAGAACCACCAGAATTCACTACGCGACGCCCGGCCGTCAAAATCAGCGTACTTATTTAAACAGGTTTTTATTGACTGAACCGGTTCCATATTGCTCTCCAAATTCTCTGACTGTGTGGTTTACCGAACGGCTTAGTTTTAGTACAAACCCCTAAAGCTTACCCACTCTGCGTATCAGCTTGCAACTCACAGCGCGGCGTAGATAAGTAGCATGCATTGTTACAATGAAAAGAAAACAGCAAAGCCGACGCGAGTTATTTCCACGAACTTATTATATAGGTTGCCTGACTGAAGGAACGCACTTCCATTCTGTTTACTACAAACAATAGATAAAAACCTAAAGACTTAGACGCCAACTGAATTCCCTATGGTGTAGCCTGATTGGCAACCAGGCTTAAACTATCCCCCGTAAACACAACGAAAACCAATATAAACCACGTAGAAATCCGCAGGTTTCCACTGCATGCCATCCACCCTAGTTTTCTCCGGCCCATACCACCAGCTGCCACCTGCTGTCAGCGCATCGTTACCTTGCCGGTCTGCAAGCCACTCCCAGACGTTGGCTCCCATGTCATAAAGACCGTTAACCCCCGGGGTGGTTGAACCAACCGCCACATGAGCCATACGGCTGTTATTCATGCCTTCTGGTGTGTTACCGACCGGGTACGGATACACAGTGCCCTTTGAAAATCCACTGGCGGGTGACTGCCTTTGTTCTGTATAGGCCGCACTGGTCCATTCTTTTCTCTTAGGTAGTCTGCCACCTGCATCAGTACAATAGCTTTCGGCTTCAGACCAGCTTATATGGACCGCGGGTTCGTTCGACGTAGCTTCTTTGCCAGTGGGATTTCGAAAATTCCAACCTGCACGCCGTTGCCATCCGGCACCCCATTCATAGCCACCACCTTCACGCTCAGCGGCAGTAACAAGCCCTGCACGGTCGGCGAACGCCGCAAACTGTGCGACGCTGACTTCTGTTTGATCAATCTCAAAAGACCCGACACTTACACGATCTGCGAAAGCCACACTCTGGGTGAGCAGACTTATTACAAAAACTGCTTGAAGACGTTTTGATGTGTAGTTCATAACAGGGTTTGTTTCCAAAATTCCAGTGAATCGAAAACGCTTAGTCACTGGCGTAACTTTTATCATTAGAAAATTGAGAGCTCAGGTATTGAAGAATCGCATGGCAGATCGATCCCGGCGGCGCATCATCCAGTATGCCAGAGGTTGTGTCATTTAACCGAACAAGAATTACTTGCACCCCGGCGATGAGTTTTGACAATACAAAGCACTCAAGTCTTTGATCGCGCGAACGCTAGCGATTGAAGGAGTCTCGTTTTAACAATGCGTCAGGGAGTACCGTCTCCAAATGGTTAACTGCAGGAATTTCTTTCGGCACATCACCCTTACCCCCCTTACTGTGCTGTTATTCACACCCACTCAGCTTTCAATAGCTAACAGCAGTCCAGTCGCAGGCATCGTGGCTGCTGACAGTACACCTGAGTGTGGCGAACCGGCAATGCCAGGTCTGGCCGACGCTGACTTTGACACGATACCCGACCACAGAGAGGGTACTTCGGATCACGACAACGACGGCATCCCAAACTATCTGGACACAGATTCCGATAACGATGGACTCAGTGATCTGCTTGAAAACGGTTATATTATTTGGAACGAGGACCGAGATTTCGACGGCCGACCAGACAGATTCGATGCTGAGTTCCAGTTGGCCGGCAACAACTGCTTACGGGCAATAGTTGAACAGAACCTTCCGCCAGAACTTGAGAGTAACGGGATACCCGACTTTCTTAACGATAACCACACTGCTTATAACGAAAACACGGACCCGTGTATCGTGGAGGGTGGTTACTTCGACAGGGACAAAGACTACATTCCGGATATCATTGAAGGCAACACTGACACAGATGGCGACGGTGTTGCGGACTTTATGGATCAGGATTCAGATAATGACGGCTTATCAGACAGAATCGAATCCGGTTTCAGGCCCTGGGAGCCGACTTTCAATTCGGATGGGGATGGCTACCCGGATGAAGTAGATCTGGAAATGTCTAATCGTGGTATCTCTTGCTCAACTTTGCTAATTGAACCTGTCGATACAAATAACTCCGGTATTGCTGACTACCTGGAGCCGGTAACATTCGCTCCTGAAACTCATCCATGCAGTGCTATCAATGCACATGTAGACACGGATGGTGACCTGATTCCTGATTTTATCGAAACCGATCAGGATTTCGATGGTGACAACATTCCCAACTACCTCGATTCCGATTCGGACAACGACGGCATAGCAGACAAGCTGGAACGTCTGGGTTTCTATTTTGATATTCAGCTAACGCGCTTAAATCCCGCCGATGGTTTCGCCTATGACATTGACGATGACAGAGATGGTCTGTCATCCGAGATCGACAATGACGACAACGATCGCAACCAGCGTTGTATGACCACCTATACGGCTCCGGTTGACACAAACGAAGACGGAACACCCGACTACCTCGACCCCGATCAGGATGACGACAGCCTGATCGATGGCACCGAAATTTACTATGAAGGCATGCGCACAACCGATGCTGATGGTGACGGGCTATCAGACGATGCCGAGAAAGCGGCAGGCACTAATCCCGGTTCAACTGATACAGATGGCGGCGGCGTAAACGATTTCTGGGAGATTTTTCAGGGTGCAAATCCTACCGATGCCAGTGACGATGCCACTGTTCCCGCGGACCTGGACGTTGATGACGATGGCATCCCAAACGAATTAGAGTACCAGAGCCAGCCGGGCTGGACAGATTCCGACAGTGACGGCCTTTCGGACGCGAGAGAGGCAGGCTTCCCCGATGAAGACAACAATGGCGTAATCGATGATCTAACAGACGCCAATAAAAACGGCATTCCGGATATCGCCGAAACAGGCATGCCGTTGCCTGACTTTGATCAGGATGGCGTACCCGACTTTTGAGATCGTGATTCCGATCAGGACGGTGTGCCAGATCAGTTTGAGCACGGTGCCATGTATGATCGGGATAACCCGCTCAATACAACCCTTCCCTCACTGGATGTTGATTCCGATGGGCTTATAAATTCACATGACCTCGACAGCGATAACGATGGTATAAGCGATTTTGAAGAAACGGGGCCTCACCTCAGCAGGTACAGAGCCGTTCATGAATCGCAAAACTACTTTCTTGTTGACAGCAACGGAGATGGCCGTGTTGACGAAATGAATGATTTCGACAACGACGGTGTTCCCGACATTATCAGTGCTGCACAGAATCCCGAAGAAAGTGATTCTGATAACGATGGCATCATCGACACCGCAGATTTTGATTATGTCAGATACAGTGAGCTTCACTATTCGACCTACGAAACCATCATGAAACCCGGTCGTGATGCTGATAACGACGGTATAGAAAATCGCCATGACCCTGATCCGAATGGTCAGGGGAGATTTATCTACAACTCCAACTCACTGGTCATACAAGACAATGATGGTGATGGTGCTGCAAACTGGCTCGATTACGACGATAGCGACAGCAACGTGATCTTCCCACCTGCCATACAAACGCCGGTATCCGGCAACCAACCCGACACAGGCCAGGCAAATCAAGGCAGTGCAAACAACGGAGGTGGAGGCTCTATAGGTTTGCCTATAGTGTTACTTTCCGTACTTTACTGGCGTCGCAAAGCCGTAAAACCTCAGATCAGTGGACACCTTTCCAATAGCAACTGACCTTGTATTCTGCTACCGCCTTTGAGAGTGGCTAATCAGGCTGCCTGCCTACGACTCTGTTGGCCCAGCCAGAACAATGCACTGCCTGCCAGCAACAGAAATGGAATCATCGCAAAGTTCACCGCACTCCAGCCAGCGACGGCAGAGCCACCGGTACAGTTAAGCAAACCACCAGAAGCAAGACTTGCCAGGGTCACGCAACCAAAAACCATCATATCGTTAAGTCCCTGGGCACGACCACGCTCATGGGGCATGTGAGCCGAGGTCAGTAGACTGGTTGCACCAATGAAACCAAAGTTCCAGCCTATACCCAGCAACACCAGTGCGACAAAGAAGTTACCCAGCTGAACGCCGCTCAGCGCAACAATGCCCGCAAGACCAAGAATAATTAGTCCGCAGCTAATGATACGTGTAACCCCAAACCGATTAATCAGGTGGCCGGTAAAAAAAGACGGAATGAACATAGCCAGCACGTGTGCTGACACAATATCGTTGGCGTTAGCATTAGTATATCCACACCCGATGACAGCCAGCGGGGTGGCTGTCATGACCAGATTCATTAGAGAAAAACTCACCATACCGCAAATGATTGCAACTAATATGGTCGGATTACGTAGCAGTTCCGCTCGCGTTCTGGCCGGCGGCAGACCGTCGTTATCACCTTGATAGTTATCCCCGTCAGGCAGATCCAGCAGCGTAAACAGAAACATACCGATCAGGTTGATCGCGATCACCGCCAGATAGGTACCTAAATAGAGTCTGCTGAAATAGAGTAAACGACTGTAATAGCAGATAAAACTACA
>CAYZVB010000169.1:0-11610 GCA_964481315.1 uncultured Granulosicoccaceae bacterium | reverse complement strand
AAGTGATGCACATCGACCTTGGGCCGTTTGCTCATCTCGCTACCCGACAGGAAATTCTCAATAGTGGTGGCAACCACGGTTGCCTGACCTATAGCAGTGGTTAGCAGGTGCGGCCGTACGATATCGCCGGCTACAAAATGTCCGGGGCGGTCTTTCACCTGGTAGTACGGGTCAGCGTCTATCAGACCACGACCATTGTCGAGCGCCTCGAGACCTTCGAGGTTGCCGCCCTGACCAATCGCCGACACTATTAAATCGGCTTCAAGCGTATATTCAGTGCCTTCAACAGGTTCGGGTCGGCCTTCTTTTGTCATGCTGCATTCGCACATCACAATACTGATCGCACGACCGCTTTCATCAGTGTTGATACGCACCGGCATCACACCGTTTTGAATATCGACACCTTCAGTGAGTGCATCGTGCACTTCGTGTTCGGCGGCAGTCATTTCGGTACGCGGCAACAGGGAGGTTAGTGTTACGTTTGCGCCAATGCGTTGTGCTGCCATTGCCGCATCGTGTGCTACATGGCCGTGCACAACCAGTTCCGGTCTTTCAAGCGCATTTTGCTTGGTAATTTTACCCAAACGGCGCGCCACAGAGACCACATCGATCGACGTATCGCCACCACCGACACAAATAACGTTATCGGTAGTTGCCTGCAGCTTTCCTGTATTAAACGCTTCAAGAAACTTAACGCCTGAAACACAGTTTGGTGCATCGCCGCCATCAACCGGCAATGCCCTGCCCGACTGACAACCAATGGTCCACAACACGGCATCGTATTCTTTTTCGAGTGCTTCAACTGACACATCGCGACCGACCCGCACGCCAAGCTTAACGTCTATGTTGCCCATATCGAGAATGCGATTAATCTCTGCATCAAGGTATTCACGTGGTGTACGGTAACCCGGTATGCCGTAGCGCATCATGCCGCCGAGCGATTCATGATCATCGTAAATGGTGCTGGCAATGCCTTTGCGTCGCAACTGATAGGCCGCAGCCATACCTGCAGGGCCGCCACCAATGATTGCCACGTGTTTATCGGATACCAGTGGCGGGCTTTCGAAAGTAAACTTCTCGGTGATGGCGGTGTCGCCTATGTATTGTTCAACGGCATTAATTCCGACAAAGTCATCAACTTCGTTGCGGTTACAGCCGGCTTCACAAGGTGCCGGACACACCCGACCCATCTGCGATGGAAAAGGATTGGCATCGGTAGAGCGGCGAAACGCATACTCCTGCCAGCTGACACCTTCGGGTGGTTTTTCTATGCCATTGGCAATCTGCAGCCAGCCGCGAATGTCTTCACCGGACGGACAGCTGCCCTGACACGGCGGTGTGCGATTAACATAGACCGGACACTTGTGTGATTCATCGGCGCTGAATATCTGTGCTGTCCAGTCTTTCCAGCGGTTATCACCGTCTTTGAACTTGCGGAAGGTATGGTTATCCGCCTTTTCAATCTTACTCCATGGTGTTGTCATTTCATTTCGCCCCTGGCTTCTGATAAGTCACTACCGGCAGGTAACGCCGGCACCGTACCAATCAGGAATCGCTGTTAAATACCAGTGCATCACCAACCAGTTGGTGCACACTAATGATCTGATCCATCTCAAACCCGTAGTACGGCATAACCTTCGAGAACTGACTTTTACAAATGGCGCATATCGCCGCCATATGGGTAATCTGGTGTTGCTCGTTGACGTCTTTAAGCGCCTGCATTCTCGGCTTGGCACCTTTAACGCGCAGCTCGACCAGATCATCGGTTAACAACCCGCCGCCACCACCGCAACAGAAGGTTGCTTCACCAATGGTGTCTGCCGGCATATCAAAAAAGTGATTGCAGCTGGCCTTTATGACATCGCGTGGCAGCGAAAACTGGCCACCGCTTGTCGACCCCATACGTGATGCACGCGCGACATTGCATGAATCGTGGTAAGTAACGCGCTTGTCGTCATTGGCAGACGCGTCAAGCTTCAGCCGGCCCTGCGCGATGAGATCGTGAGTGACTTCAACAATGTGCTGCGGCACCGGATATTTTGAATCAAGAAAATCAAACGGCCCGGCCAGTGTGTTTAAAAAGCTGTAGCCGACTCGCCAGGCATGACCGCACTCACCAAAAACAATTCTTTTTACGCCAAGCTCAAGCGCTGCCTCGCGAATTCGCAGCGCTACCTTTTCCATGTTGTCGACGCTGCCGATAAACAAACCAAAGTTTGCAGCCTCGGAAGCATGCGATGACAGAGTCCAGCTAATACCGGCCTGGTGAAACACTTTGGCATAACCGATTAATCCATCGATGTGCGGCTCTGCAAAGAAGTCTGCAGACGGAGTCACCAGCAGAACTTCCGCCCCTTTAACATCAAGTGGAAACTTCACCGACACATTAATTTCTTCTTCGACATCTTCTTCAAGACCTTCGAGTGTGTCTGCAAGCGCAGGCTCCGGCAGGCCGAGGTTGTTACCAAGCTTGTGCACCTTGCCGATGATTTCGTTACAGTATTTTTGGCCCTTACCAATGGTGTCCATGATTTCACGGGCTGCCATTGAGACCTCTGCAGTGTCAATTCCATAGGGGCAGTACACAGAACAACGCCGACACTGCGAACACTGGTGGTAATACTTGTACCAGTTGTCGAGCATTTCTTCGTCAAGATCTTTGGCAC
Source organism: uncultured Granulosicoccaceae bacterium (assembly GCA_964481315.1). Taxonomy (GTDB): domain Bacteria; phylum Pseudomonadota; class Gammaproteobacteria; order Granulosicoccales; family Granulosicoccaceae. Next base: position 8,944 of record CAYZVB010000169.1, on the reverse strand, counting down.
CAACCAGCTTTGGCAAATACTTACCAGCCACCGTGTAGTGGCGGCGATAAACAGAACGCAGTAAGTCCTGTCGTGCCACCGGCATATTGTTTGGGTCACCGGTGCCCAGAAAGTAGTGACATTTATCGGTGCAGGCGCCGCACTTAACGCAACTATCGAGGTATACACGAAGTGCCCGCGAGCCTTTCACCAGCTCACCGAGTTTATCAACCGCCACCTGCTGCCAGTTGTCGACAAGCTCACCGGGGTAACCCAGTGCTTCGTTATGCTCAGGTTTGGCAACGAACGGCTGGCTGTGATCCATTGCCCCGGGGGCAACCGATGGCACTTCCGTGTAGTCCCCCAGCACAGGGACGTCGAATTCAGGTTTTTTGGCCATGATCACTCGCAGGTATAATACCCGATGCCTCGCCACCAGCGATACCGCTTCGGGGGCGACCGCCGTGTCTGACCTCTCTGGGGTTATCTACCTGATTTCGCGAAGGACTAAAAAACAGCCCCGGCGCATGCAGCAGTTTCGAAAACGGAAAAATCAGGATTAACACCGCCACCAGCAGCAAATGCAGTATCACCAAAACGCCACCGGGTAACGAGGCAAACTCAAACGACTTCAGGCCCAGTGCAAACTGCTTTACGGCAACAATGTCGGTATGCCAGCCGAACCGCATTAACAACCCGGTTGCAGCAATACCGAGTATCAGCAACAACATTAAGTAATCAGACGGTGCTGAAATGGCTTTTACGCGATCAACAAAGATACGGCGTAACAATAACCCCGTGAGCCCGACCAGCATGGCAATACCGGCGTACTTACTTAACGGGGCAATCAGGTTAACCCAGCCCCACACGGGATCGGTGAAGTAGCGCAAATGACACAACAGCGCCACCAGTAAGCCGGCATGAAACAGCCAGCTAAAAATCCACGTGAGCTTTGACGCTTTAAACAGGCTGTCAAACAGCACCACTTCACGGGCCATTCGCAGTACCACACCGCCCCGTGTTGTCGGTGCGGGTGTGGTAGGAATTTTTAACGGCGCAGGCGTACTGGCGTATTGATATATTTTGCGGCCGACTCCAACAACAAAAACAATGGCGGCAAGATACAAGACAGCGCTAATAATCATTGCCTGAAGCCGGACCTACGCAGCCAACCGCGCTTTAAACGCAACCTGTGGGTTTAGGCAGGCCGGCATACTTACACGCCTGCTTGGCAGGTCCGTACGGGTAGAGTTCGTACAGGTACTTACCGTTGCCGTATTCTTTCCCAAGCTTTTTGCCAATTGCCTTGGTCAGAACGCGAACCGCAGGAGCGATCTGATACTCTTCATAGTATTCGCGCAGGAAATTAATCACTTCCCAGTGATTTTCTGTGAGTTCGCAATCGTCTATTTCCGCCATAACATCGGCCACACCGGGCTCCCAGTCAGACAGGTTTTCAAGATAGCCTTCTTCATCAGTAGCCAGCGTTTTACCGTTTACTTCAATACTGTTTGACATGTCTTTCTCCAATTAATGCCACTGGCACTACCAGTGGGCATCAGATTTTAAGCGTCAGGTTTTGGTAGTCTGCAGTGCAGACTACAACCATGAGTGTACTCTATCATGCCCTGTCACCAGCGCGACAAAGCCTTCGTAATCAACTTCGGTAAACCCATCGACAACCGTTTTATCACTGAGCCCGCGGGCTTCAAGATCCGGTGTCAATACGTACATTTTCTTTTCAGCGGCAGCAGCCTTCAGATCACCTTCGTAGCTGGTGCCGCCAAGTGCCACTACCACCGCGTCTTCAATGAGCAGCACGGCATCGTCTGATGCAATACGTGCCAGACACTGATCAAGCGAGCGCTTTTCAAAGGGCGATTTGTTGATGATGTTTAGTGTGCTCATGATTAGAAACTCAACACCACGTCTTGCTGATCAATCAGGTCTTTAACCGCGCTGCGCTGGACTATTTCAACGTCAACCAGCAGATCGTCTTCGCTTAAGCCGCGCTCCTGCAAAGATTCTGCCTCGACAAAAAGCTTTTCCACATCGTACATTTCAAGTGCACGAAACGCTTTGGAAAAGTTCTTGAACTCGATGGAGTCGGTGTTTTGATCTTTTTTCAGCTGATACACCCCGTCGTCAATAAACAGCATGCTGACATCCTGATCAAAAGCCGCACCGATCAGTACCGTTTCAAGCGACTCAAGCGCATACACCGTACCGTGCGGTGCACGACGGTTAATGTATATAAACTTTTTTTCAACGCCACCGGCGTATTCTTCTTCCATTACCTTAGCTCTTACCCGGGCTTATCACTTATGCGCTTTGGCTAGTCGCCAAATGTCACTATACGGTCGGATTCAATGGCCGCTTCTATCAGCTGACCAAGACCGGAAATCCGAAACCCGTCAGCGACATTGGTAGCGTCTTTTTTGTTGCGATCACGCTCGCCTTCATCAACAATCCCGCGCCGCTGACATGCCGCCACACAAAGCACAAGATCGACACCGTTGCCTTCTGCCAGTTCCGACCAGCGCTTTTGAATGTGCCTGTCGTCCTGAGGCGGTGTGGTCAGGTTGGTACCGTTGTTCACACCATCGTGATAGAAAAACACACGCGGTACTTCATGGCCGGATGCAAGCGCCGCTTTGGCAAACTGGTAGGCGCTGTCAGATGCCTGATGCTGGTACGGGCCTTCGTTGACGAGTATTGAGATTTTCAAGAGGCTTTATTCTAGAAACGTATGTGACTTGAGGCATTGAGACTTTTGCGGGCACCGCGCCAGTTGTCAATGTGGAACTTGGTGAACGGCAGCTCGGTCACTTCAAAAAACCGAGGCCAGCCGATGCGTTCGATCCAGTCGTTAATGCGCTCCCAGTCACGGGCATCTTCTTTGTAGGCGTAGAGTATTTTCTTTACCACTTCAGTGGCTTCGGGCCAGCGCGGTGGATTGTTCGGGATACCGGCGGCAACCAGCTTCTGGAATGAAGGTTTACTGCGTGCGTTGGAGTGATTACCACCCACCCAGACAGCAAGTTTGGAATGCTCGGGATCATTAATTTGCATTGGCGGACACGGCGGGTAACACGCGCCACAGCAAATACATTTCTTTTCGTCGACTTCAAGCGACGGCTTGCCGTTTACCATGGCAGGTCGAATTGCCGCGACCGGACAACGCGCCACGACCGATGGCCGCTCACACACATTGGCTACCAGATCATGATTGATTTTCGGTGGCTTGGTGTGCTGAATGTTAATGGCAATATCACCCTGGCCACCGCAGTTAATCTGACAGCACGACGTAGTGATATGCACGCGGTTGGGCATTTCGGCATGGGTAAACTCATGAATGAGTTCGTCCATCATGGATTTCACAATACCCGATGCATCGGTACCCGGGATATCGCAGTGCAGCCAGCCCTGGGTGTGCGAAATCATCGCAACCGTATTTTGTGTACCACCGACAATAAAACCGGCATCGGTCAGCGCCTGAATAAGCGGCTGCACCTTGGCTTCGGCATCGACCATGTATTCGATGTTGGAGCGAATGGTGAAACGGACGTGACCGTCGCCATATTCATCGCCAATGTCACAAAGCTTGCGTAGCGTGTAAACATCGAGAATGCGCTGCGTACCGGCACGCACTGTCCAGATAGACTCACCGCTCGCTGCGGTATGGCAAAGAACACCCGGTTGCGGGTGTGTATGACTTACCCACTGACCGAAGTTTCGCAGCATCACCGGATGCACATACTGCATACCGTCGGGGCAGCCACTCTCAATGGCCGGCCGCATCTGTTTTTTTGCAGGTTTAGTTGCCATTAGCCAGCTCCCCCGGCAGCCGCATCTTTTTCATCTTTTCGGGCAAACCACTTGGCTGCCTCGGCATCCCACTCATCCATGCGTACGTAAGAGCTTTCACGCGGGTGATCGATCATATGCGGATCGACTTCGACACCAATACCTTCAAGGAAATTAACCAGACCGATGCGTTCGATCATCTCACCGGTTCGTTCGTGCTCCAGTGCGTTTTCCGCAAAGAAGTCGATAGTCTCTTCGGCGATTTCGGTAATGCGTTCGAAGTCTTCGTCGGTGTCCATTTTCATGAACGGCACAATCACAGTGCCAAACAAGTCACCAATTTTTAGCGTGCGCTTACCACCAATAAGAATACTCACGCCTTTGTCGTCACCCGGACTAAACGCTGTGGGCACCACGTTAAGGCAATGCATGCAGCGCACACAGTTACGATTGTCTACTTCAATGCTGTCGTCGTCTTTTAAAGACAGCGCATTGGTCGGGCAGCGAGTAATAATGTTGTCGATAACGTGCTGACGGCCTTTTCTGTCAACGTAGTCTTTAAAAGCGTCCTGGTCGACTTTCATGTCGTCACGCCAGGTACCAATTACAGCAAAGTCTGCACGCTCGATTGAGTTCATGCAGTCGTTCGGGCAACCGGAGATCTTAAATTTAAACTTGTAAGGCAGTGCCGGACGATGAATATCGTCGGTAAAATTATTCACCAGTGTGCGATGCAGCCGGTGTTCGTTGGCGCATGACATTTCGCACCGCGAACCGCCCACACATGACATGGCAGTTCTGACGCACGGCCCTGCACCGCCAAGGTCAAAACCGTAGTCGTTAATTTCATCAAAAAAGTGCTGAGTGTTTTCAGTGGTCGAACCGATAAACATAATGTTGCCGGTTTGGCCGTGAAAGGTCACCAGACCGGAGCCGTGCTTTTCCCAGCTGTCGGCCAGGTTTCTCAGGATATCGGTGGTGTAGTGATTGCCGGCCGGTGGCTGCACCCGCAACGTGTGAAACTCACGGGACTGCGGAAACATATCACCAACTTCGGAAAAGCGCGGAATAATGCCGCCGCCGTAGCCGTAGACACTGACGGTGCCGCCCTTCCAGTAGCCCTTGCGGGTATTGTAGGAATGTTCAAGCTGGCCGAGCAGATCATTGGCCATGCCGTTGATTCGCTCACTTGGGTGATCGTCCCGAAGACGCTTTATACCGGAAATAAAACTGGGCCAGGGCCCCGTCTCCAGATGGTCCAGCATCGGGGTATCGTGATTCTTATTGGACTCTTTATCTGTCATTTTAATTGCCTTGTCAGAGTGCCGGCAGCTCAGGCCGGTGGCGGTTATCGCCACCTCAGCAGGATTCTATAGTGTAGCCAATCCCGTGCATATAACTCTTTATGAACATCCGGATTATTGTTATCTATTCCTAAAGGAATAGACGCAAATCCGAAAGTGAATGATCGGGCGTCTGCGGCCCGTCAGGCGGTTGTCAGACCTGTCGCTGCACTGTATCTTTTTCACTGGAGTCGCCCTTTTTAAGCGACCGCATCGATTTCCGGAACCCGCCCCTCAGATGACTCAGCCGAGCCCGTTTCCAGCTCAATTTGACGGAAAGTCTGCAGACTATTTGCGCTGGCGTGATGACCGGTTAACACGGCAGGCCAAAGCCCGGCGCGCGCCCGTTCTGCTGTCACCAGCACCTGACACTGCAGAGAACGAACCAAAGCAACGTCAGATTTGCAGCGACGTGAAAGACCATGGCTTTGCGTTGTACGAATGGAACGAACCATCCGACAACCCTTCACAAGACCTGACGGCACTGCATGCAGACTTGTCACTACAGTCGTATGATTCAGGCGTGGTACACGACGACAACGGCCTTTCACTGCTGACTGACTTAACCGGCACCGATCAGGGACGCTTTATTCCGTACACCAGTCGCGCCATGGGCTGGCATACCGACGGTTACTACAATACTACTGAACAGTCGCTTGGCAGCTTTACGCTGCACTGCATTAACCCGGCCCAAAGCGGTGGCACACTCACACTGCTCGACCAGCAATTGGTACTGATTGCGCTTTACGATAACAACCCGGAGCTGGTTGCACTGTTATCTCACCCACAGGCCATGACATTGCCGGCAAACACTGACAACCTGGGCCACGACAGACCGGACAGACACTCACCGGTTCTTTTTATGCGCACAGACGGCACGCCCGGAGCCCACTTTACAACGCGCACCAGAAACATCGAATGGCGAACGCCCGACACACTGGCAGCCGCCAACACCATGAAAACATTAATCGACGAACACAGTAACTGGCACTTCAGCATCAGGCTCAGGTCCGGACAAGGTGTTATCACCCGCAACGTATTGCACCGGCGCGAAGCGTATACTGACAGTCCTGAGTCACCGCGAAAAATGCTTCGCGGCCGCTATCTGCAGTCACCGCAGTGTGCACAAGCCACCAACGAAACACCCGGGAGTTAACATTGCTGCATGTAAGCAACCTGCTGCTACAGCACCAGGAAATAAGTAGCTTCGAAGAGTTTCTTGAAGTGGTAAAGCTTAACGCCAAAAACGAAATATTTTTTCGCATAGACCTCAAGCCACCATACCCCGACACACCCGACAACTGGGAAATGATGCTCGAAGCCGCATTCAGCAGTGCCAATTCAGCACAACCCGAATAGCTATGCCTGACCCGATAGATCATGACCCGATAGATCATCTAAAGCTGTCCGACGCCGAAAAGTCACTAATGGACGACGCATCGTTCGCCGACAGACAGGAAAGGCTGGGCACACTGACCGCAACGCTTGCGCAAACCACTCACCCGCAGCAAAGCGCCAATATCAAACTCGAAATTGCCGGCCTGCAACTCGACCTCGACGCCAAGGCCGCTGCAGCGGAACACCTGCAGGGGCTGGTGGAAATATTCATACAGCACAGCGACTTCGAAAGCGCCGCCACTGCCTGTCAGTTTACGTATTTGTGCGACGGCGAAGACGCCATCAGCGCTATCGGCCAGGCAGCGTGGCTCGCTATTACCTACCCCGTCGACCCCAGCCTAACCATTAGTATTCTCGACCACATTGTCGACGAGACACCGGACGAATCTGATGGTGCCGCAGTAGCCGCAGCCACTGCACATTATGTAGTCGATTTGCGCGCGCCCGAAGACCAGAAAGCACACCTGCAACACGTTACCGGAGCCATGCTGGCCCGCGTTGCCAAACGCCACAGCCACATTGAAGATCAACAACACTTTGAGCTGTGGGCCAGAACACTGGAGCTGGACGAGCCCGAAAAGTTTCTGGTTCGCATGCGCAATGTGCTTGATGTGATGGTGCAACAGGACTGGTACTTTGATCGCGACAAACTTCACGATGAACTGCCCGAAGAGGATGGCTAGTCATGTCGTTATGGCAGGAGAAAGAAGAAAACCATAATCGCACCAGTCGCACCACAATGAGCGACGTGATCTTTAAAATTAACTGCCAGTCACTACCGGTAGATCACGCCAACACGCTTGCCACTCAGCTAATACAACAAGTGCCATGGCTGACTGAAACCGACGGCGCAGGCATACACCCAATTCATGTTGCCGGCACGCAAAACGGCTGGCAACGACCGGACGCCGAGAGCGGTGAGCCGCTAATACTTTCAAAGCGAACCAGACTGCGGATACGCGTGCCGGTAACGCAGACCGACACACTAATTAATTCGCTTTGCGGCAAGAGACTGATAGTCGATGACATGCCACTGGAAATCACCACAGGCCGCGCTGCAGGACTACAAACCTCAGCAACATTATTTTCACGCTATACGATCTATTCAGCCAGCCCTGCCGATGAAGATGCTTTTTTGCAGCATGTTATCGATGACTGCAAATCAGTAGGGTTTCAACCAACCAAGCTGCTATGCGGCAGATCATGTTATCTGTCTACACCAGCCGGAACCCTCGAGGCAAAAAGCTTGTTGATTGCGGACGTTCCTAATGAATACTCAATGGCTTTACAGGAAAAAGGCCTGGGTGATTACCGGCTCATGGGGTGCGGTATTTTAATTCCGCATAAAGACACAGATGCGGTAGCGTAGCGGCACGTTACCCAACCGCTTGCTGTAAACAGAAACCGTGCTTCAATGCGACAGTTACATGGCCGGTCACTTTGATTACAGCCACGCGGTTCCTGGCTTTTTTCCTGTCAGGTAAACTCATCCGGATCGAAACCGGCTTTGGTGTAATACTCACGGGCACGCGCTTCGTCTTTCTCGATACCCTGCCCTTCCATATAAATCATGCCGAGTGTTGTCCACGCACCCGCCAGTCCGCTTTCACCGGCCTGTTCAAGAAGCGCCACTGCCTGAGGGGTATTTTGCGTCACGCCCTCACCGTACAGATAACAAATACCGAGTGAGTGCTGTGCCAGACCAAAGCCCTGATCAACTGCCAGTTGCAATAGCCCGGCGGCTTTTTTCGGTTGCGCTATAACACCCAGTCCATTTTGCAGCATGATGGCGCAGCGGTATTGCGCATCGGCGTTGCCTTCGTCCGAAAGTGGCTCCAGTAGCTGCCACGCTCGACGAAACTCTTTGGCTTCAAAAGCGGCAACACCGCTGGCAAGTTGCATATCGTTATCATTCATGCGTGCAATTTTATACAGAATTTCAGCAAAATACCTCCATTCATGAAGCAAATGGCAGAGCGTGCAAACTTAACTGCAGTCGGTGATCCGAATCACGCTAAATCGGGTAACGAATGGTGTTATGCGGTATGCTGTGTGTTTACATCTAACACCATCTCAACGAGCAATATATGGGTAACAAAGTATCTGTCTGTCGCGTTACAGATGTACCTTTCGAAGACATGCGATGTGTGTCACTGCAGGACAGAAACGTGCTGGTTGCGCATACCGCAAGCGGTGTATTTGTCGCCGACGAGATGTGCACGCACGAAGACGCGCGACTGTGCGACGGTAATCTAAGCGGCACACTGGTTAAGTGCCCGCTGCACGGCAGCCGCTTTGACCTTACCACTGGCGAAGTACTCGATGACCCGGCAGATGAAAACCTCACTATTTACCCGGTAACTGTCGAAGACGTCACAATTTATATTTCAACTGACGCCCCTGAATAACAACGGGCC
>CAYZVB010000168.1:0-11616 GCA_964481315.1 uncultured Granulosicoccaceae bacterium | reverse complement strand
CCGTAAACCAGTGATACTTTATCGAGTACGTTCGACTCTTTCATCTCGTGGTAAAAGTCATTGCCTTCACGGGTACGCTCACCAACACCTGCAAATACTGAATAGCCCTGGTGCTCTGTGGCGATGTTACGGATGAGTTCCATCATGTTTACGGTCTTGCCTACACCGGCACCACCGAACAGTCCTACCTTACCGCCTTTTGCGAACGGGCAAAGCAGGTCGATTACCTTAATACCGGTTTCAAGCAGCTCGGTCGAACCCGCCTGCTCTGCGTAGCTTGGCGCTTCGCGGTGAATTGGCCAGCGCTCCTGTGTTTGCACCGGGCCCTGCTCATCGATCGGGTTACCCAGTACATCCATGATACGACCCAGTGTGGCTTCGCCAACCGGAACCGTAATCGGGTTACCGGTGTTAACCACTGGCATACCGCGCTTTAAGCCTTCCGATGCACCCATCGCAATGGTTCGTACCACACCATCACCCAGCTGACCCTGTACTTCGAGAGTGGTCGCTGTGCCATCGATAGTCAGTGCGTCGTAAACTTTTGGCACTGCATCGCGTGCAAATTCAACATCGACAACGGCGCCGATGATTTCGACAATTGATCCAGAACTCATTCGTGTTCCCCGATAAATAAACTGTTAAACGGCTGCGGCACCACCGACGATCTCAGATATTTCCTGAGTAATCGCGGCCTGTCGCGCCTTGTTGTATACGAGTTGAAGTTCGTTGATGATGTCGCCGGCGTTATCCGTCGCACTTTTCATGGCGACCATTCTTGCCGCCATTTCACAGGCGACGTTCTCGACCGCGGCCTGGTAAATCAACGATTCGATATAACGACGCATCAGTCTGTCCAATACGTCTTCAGAGGTTGGCTCGTACAGGTAATCCCAGTGATGACCGAAGTTTTCTTCGGTTGTCGCTTCTGTTGGAATTAACTGTGTGAGTGTCGGCTTTTGCGCCATCGAGTTAATAAACTCGTTTTCTGCGATGTACAGACGATCAAGTCGCCCTTCTTCTACCGCGTTCAGCATAACGGTAACGGCACCCAGTAAATCACCCATCTTTGGCTGATCACCCAGGTCTGCAACTTCAGCGACAATGTTGCTGCCCAGTCGTCTGAAAAAGCTCGCCGCTTTTTTGCCGACCGTGCAAACATCTATTTCCACACCCTTTTCATCCCACTCTCGCATGGATGCCACAGCATTTTTAAAGCTGTTGATATTCAGGCCGCCGCACAAGCCGCGGTCGGTGGAAATCACAATGTAGCCAACGCGCTTTACTTCTTCACGCGGTTGCATATACAGATGCACGTACTCGGTATTCGCAGCCGCAACGTGACTCACCACTTCACGCATTTTCTGCGCGTAAGGGCGAGTCGCTGCCATGCGTTCCTGAGCTTTACGCATCTTGCTCGCGGCGACCATTTCCATCGCCTTGGTGATCTTCTGCGTGTTTTGAATGCTTCGGATCTTGGTGCGTATTTCTTTGGCGCCAGCCATAACTATTCCTTACGCCTGGAACGCGCCGTTGTCGACGAAGTCAGTGACGGCGGCCTTTAGACCGTCGAGAATTTCGTCATTGTAGGCACCGGTGTCGTTGATCTTGTCGAGCAGTGCACTGTGCTTGGCACGAACGTGATCATGCATGGCTTCTTCGAACTCAACGACGCGGTTGGCATCGATGTTATCGAGGTAGCCTTCGTTGGCAGCGTACAGAGATACGGCCATTTCACCGATAGACAGTGGCGAGTATTGCTTCTGCTTCATCAGTTCGGTCACGCGCTGTCCACGCTCGAGCTGCTTGCGGGTAACGTCGTCAAGGTCAGATGCAAACTGTGCGAAAGCCGCGAGTTCACGATACTGAGCCAAAGCCAGTCGAACACCACCACCAAGCTTACTGATGATTTTGGTCTGTGCTGCACCACCTACGCGGGATACCGACAGACCGGCATTAATCGCAGGTCGGATACCGGCGTTGAACAGATCGGTTTCAAGGAAGATCTGACCGTCGGTAATAGAGATTACGTTGGTTGGTACGAATGCAGATACGTCACCTGCCTGCGTTTCAATGATCGGCAGCGCCGTCAGTGAACCGGTTTTGCCGGTAACACGACCGTTGGTTTGCTTTTCTACGTATTCGGCACTAACCCGTGCAGCACGCTCCAGCAGACGCGAGTGCAGGTAGAAAACGTCACCGGGGTAGGCTTCACGACCCGGTGGACGACGCAGCAGCAGTGATACCTGGCGATAGCCCCATGCCTGCTTGGTCAGGTCGTCGTAAATAATGAGCGCGTCTTCACCGATGTCGCGGAAGTATTCACCCATCGAGCAACCGGAGTAAGGTGCAATGAAGTTCATCGCTGCAGATTCGGCGGCACCGGCTGCAACAACGATAGTGTTTCTCATTGCATCGTGTTCTTCAAGCTTGGCGACCACGTTGGCAATGGTCGATTGCTTCTGACCAACCGCTACATAGATACACTTAATGCCGCTGTCTTTCTGGTTGATGATCGCATCGATCGCAACGGCGGTTTTACCGGTCTGACGGTCACCAATGATCAGCTCGCGCTGGCCTCGTCCGATTGGCACCATCGCATCAATTGATTTCAGACCGGTTTGTACCGGCTGATCAACCGACTGACGCCAGTAAACGCCGGGAGCAACTTTTTCAATAGGCGATGTTTCAGTGGTACCTAGCGGGCCCTTGTCGTCGATTGGCTGGCCCAGTGCGTTAACCACACGGCCAAGCAGTTGTTCACCGACAGGAACTTCCAGAATTTTACCGGTACAGCGAACTTTGTCGCCTTCTTTAATGTGGCCGTAGGCACCCAGGATTACCGCACCGACCGAGTCGCGCTCGAGGTTCAGTGCCAGTCCGTAGGTGTCACCCGGGAATTCAATCATTTCCCCGGACATTGCATCGTTGAGACCGTGAATGCGAACAATACCGTCAGCAATGCTCACGATAGTGCCTTCAGTGCGCGCCTCAGATGATGCTTCGAAATTCCCGATACGCTCTTTAATCAGCTCGCTGATTTCAGATGGGTTGAGTTGCATGTGGAGTCGTCCTCTAAATAAATTCTGCTGCGCGCGCGAATGGCGGTTATGGTTACCTGGCGCTCAGGTTGCTGCCGAGTTGTGATAAGCGACCCTTAACAGATCCGTCTATCACGATATCGCCAGCGCGAATAATGGCACCGCCAATCAGTGAGTCATCGATCTCTTCGACGATTTTCACTTTTTTGTCGAACCGGCGTTGCAGCGCTTCGGTAAGCTTGGAACGATAGTTGTCATCGAGTGCCATGGCAGTAATTACCGTAGCCTCGAGAGTACCTTCTTCGTCCGCGCGTAAGTGTTCGTATATTTCACCGACCTCGCCAATAAGCGACAGGCGGTTATTCTCTGCCAACAGACGCACCATGTTGACGCCTTCGGCATCCAGCTTGTCGCCAATGACTTTTTGTACCAGACCGGCGCGGTCGGCAGAGGTGTTCGACGGATCATCAAGAGCCGTCGCCACACCAGGGTCTGCGACCACTGCCTTCAATAGAGACAGCCGTTCTGACCATGCATCGTAGTTGCCGCTGTTTCGAGCAAGCTCGAAAACAGCTTTGGCGTAAGGTCTTGCAGCGGTTACGGTCTCGACCATGATCAGATCTTCGCTATCAGTTCATCAAGCACAGAAGCGTGTGCATTGGCATCGACTTCGCGCTTAAGGATACGCTCGGCACCGGCAACCGCCACTGACGAGACCTGCGTGCGAAGAGTTTCGCGTGCACTGACCACTTCCTGGTCGATCTCTGCCTGAGCACTGGTACGAATACGATCGCTTTCGGTGACCGCCTGCTGTTTCGCTTCGTCGACAATTTCATTGCCGCGACGCTGAGCCTGAGACACGATTTCAGCCGCCTGGGTTTTTGCGTCAGAGACGAGTTGCTGGGCTTCTGCCTGCGCTTCTTCCTGTGCCTGAGCACTTTTTTCAGCAGCAGCCAGACCTTCAGCAATCGTTGCCTGGCGTTCCCGCAGCGCACCGATTAACGGTGGCCACACGAACTTCATGCAAAAAGCCACAAACATGGCAAAGGAGATCGCCTGGCCAATAAGGGTAAGGTTGATATTCATTGCCTATCTCCGATTAGGGGTAAACAAAACAGCCGTACCGGCTGCGTTTACTCGCCCTGCTAACCGCCAAGAGCACCTGCGAACGGGCTAACGAAGATGAAGTACAGACCCATAGCAACAGCAATCATCGGGATCGCATCAAGGAGACCCGCGACGATGAAGAATTTGGTTTGCAGCATAGGCACCAGCTCTGGCTGACGACCTGAGGCTTCAAGAAATTTGCCGCCGAGCAACGCGAATCCGATAGCGGTTCCGAGTGCCGCGAGGCCGATAAGCAATGCAGCCGACAGTGCGGTGTTGCTGAGTACAGTTTCCATTTTAGCTCCTGGACTAATATTTTAGGTGTTGGTTGATGGAAGAATGAAACTAGTGGTGTTCGTGCGCCATATTCAGATATACGACTGTCAGCATCATAAAGATGAACGCCTGAAGTACGATGACCAGAATATGAAAGATCGCCCACGGCAGTGACAGTGACCATTGCAGGTACCATGGCAACAGTGCGATCAGAATGAAGATAAGCTCACCGGCGTAGAGGTTGCCGAACAGTCGCAAACCAAGTGACAGCGGCTTTGAAACCAGTGCAACAATTTCGAGGAAAAAGTTGATTGGGATCAAAATCATCTGAACAATCTTGTTGTCACTGCTGAATGGTTGCATGGTCAGCTCGGCCATAAAGCCTTTGCCGCCCTTGACCTTAATGCTGTAGAAAATCATCAGCGCGAATACCGACAGAGACATGCCCATCGTGACGTTAACATCAGTGGTTGGCACCACACGCTGGTATTCAATACCACCCCAGCGCAGCAGCGCTTCAGGCAGAAAGTCGACCGGAATCAGATCCATCAGGTTCATTAGAAAGATCCACACGGCAATAGTCAGTGCCAGTGGACCGACCAGAGCGCTTTTGCCGTTAAACGAATCTTTAACAGTGTCGTCAACGAACTCGACCAGTGACTCACAGACGTTTTGAAAGCCGGTCGGCACCCCGGTGGAGGCCTTTTTTGCCGCACGCCAGAAAATAAAACAGAACAGACTGCCGAGCAAAATCGACCAGAACATAGAGTCGAGGTGGATTGCCCAGAAACCCATGTTGGCAGCTTCCTCGGCACCGTGGGCAATGCCCCAGTGACCGTCAGGATGCCTGCCCCATGTCAGGTTCTGTAAGTGATGCTGAATATATTCGGAGGCAGTCGGCGCCCGCCCTGAATCTGTAGCCATAGTGGGTTTATATTTTCGAAGTTCTGTTTACCGCCCTGTCAGCAATGGTGTGAACCATAAAACTGACTGAACGATTATGAATCCGCCGAACAGTGCAACCACATTTAACGGCTTCATGTAAATAAATATCAGCGCAAAAATCACCGCTGTCATAACCAGTTTCATCGCCTGACCCGAGTAAAAAGACTGCAGAATCAGAAGCGTTGAACGAGCACCCGAAAACCGAAAAGCACGGTATGCAAAGTACACACTTGGAACCAGACACGCCCATGCGCCACCTGCGGCCGACAATGCAGCTATTGTTCCAAACGGCAGGAGTGCCACTGGGAGCAAAACCGCGATAGCAAGCTGGGTGAACAGAAGGCGCTTAACGACAAGCCTGTGAGGTGATTGCGCAGTCATGATTTACCTGATTCGTATCTATATAGACTATTTACGGCGTTCCGTCGCAGGTAACGCATGACTGTTTTATCGCGGCGAAGTATACGGTTGCAGCAGGCAAAGGGCAAGGTCTTCGCGTCTATTATCAACACGGTATTTATGGGTATTTTGACAGGTTGCAATGTTGCAGTGGGTTGAGTTTTTCAGTCAGGTATTCCCAAGCGACATACCATCGCCGAATTTCACAGCGTATTATTTAATATGGCGCAGAATACCGTCGAGCTCGTCAAGTGAGTTGTAGCTGATGTTAATCGTGCCTTTGTTGTTGGCAGCGTGCTCAATCGCGACACGTGCGCCAAGTTTTCCGGACAAGTCGTTTTCAAGCGTTCGGATATGGCTGCTTTTGCTTTTTTTAGCATTCGCAGAGGACCGGCGTTTGTTATCGACACCACTGCCGGCGCTGATTTCACGCACCTGTGCCTCGGTGGCACGAACACTCAGCCCGTTGGCGTAAACTTTCATCGCCAGCAGGTGCTGTTGTTCTGCAGGCAGGCTCAGTAGTGCTCTGGCATGACCCATTTCTATCTTGCCGCCAAGCAGCATGTCGGCCACGCGGCTGTCGAGGTCGAGCAGTCTGATCAGGTTACTGACCGCCGCGCGCGAACGGCCCACCGCATCGGCAACATCCTGGTGGGTCATTTTAAATTCGGTTTTCAGCCGTTGCAGTGCTTCGGCCTCTTCCAGCGGATTGAGGTCTTCGCGCTGAATATTCTCAATTAATGTGACAGCGGCGACTGCACCATCGGTCATTTCGCGAACAATAGCCGGCACCACGTCAAGACCAATAAGTTTTGCCGCACGCCAGCGCCGTTCACCGGCAATCAGTTCATAACCACCTGCGCGTTTACGCAGAATGATCGGCTGGATCAGCCCCTGCGCTGCGATTGAGTCGGCCAGTTCCTGCAATGCTTCATCGTCGAAGTGGCGGCGCGGCTGATAAGTTCCGCGGGTTATTTCATCGACCGGTACCTCAAGAACAGCATCACCTGCGGCCGCCAGTGTCTCAGCAGTCTGACCGGCGTCTGCCTTGTCACTGCCTGTTTGGCGGGCCACGGGTTGTTTTGCCGGACGCTGAGCCCTGGCAGTTTCCGGGGAAGCAGGGGTTTGCACATTGTCGGCTGCAGGTTCTGCCGGTGTGTCGACATCAACACCTTTCAGCAGTGCACCCAGTCCACGACCTAAACCGCCCTTTTTTACCTGAGACACGTTAACCGCCCTTAGTCATTTTTTCTGGACCACTGTATTTTGGATCACTTGTCCGGATCCCTGTAGTTTGACTCACGTTCAATGATCCACCGTATACCCGCATTACTGTTCAGTGTGTTCTCACACCGTAGTCGCGGGCGACTCTGCCGCTTTTTCTTCCTGCGCGCTGGCCACCTGACGACTGACCTCGCGGCGGATAATTTCCCCGGCCAGTGCCAGATAAGCTATCGAGCCACGCGACGATTTGTCGTAGTAGACAATCGGCTTACCGAAGCTTGGCGCCTCGGCCAGGCGTATATTGCGCGGTATGACGGTGCGATAGACCTTTGACTCAAAGTGTTCGATCAGCTGGTTGGAAACTTCATGGCCAAGCTTGTTTCTGCCGTCGAACATGGTGCGCAGGATACCTTCGATACGCAGTCGCGTGTTCACCGATGACTGAACCTGTCGAATGGTACGCAGCAGTGATGACAAACCCTCGAGCGCGTAGTACTCGCACTGCATGGGAATTAACACACCGTCGGCTGCAACAAACGCATTAAGTGTCAAGACGTTAAGCGCAGGGGGACAATCGATATAAATGTATTCGTAGTCGTCTGCGACACTTGCAAGTGCATCGGCCAGGCGGCGCTCGCGACCGTTTTCAGACATCAGCTGTACTTCGGCGGCAGTCAGATCGGCATTGCCGGGCAACACGTGATACTGGATGTGCTCGGGTTTTACGATCGCATCGGCGCTGCTGCAGTCACCGAGCAGCACATCGCAAATGCTAAGCTCAAGCGATTCTTTGTCAACACCGGAACCGGTGGTGGCATTGCCCTGCGGATCGAGGTCGATCAGCAATACCTTGCGCCGTGTTTCGCCGAGTGCCGCGCACAGGTTAATGGCCGTGGTGGTCTTACCCACTCCACCTTTCTGATTGGCGATTGCAATTATTTTGGCCATGATGGCTCCGGGTAATAGGCGCAGCTACCGTCTCTCACTGTTCACTGCAACGCGTCAATATTACCAAGTTGCGCTGTGCCTGTTCACCGGGAACCAGCAATTTCTCGATCCGTTCAAGTGAGAAACCGGCGATCTGCTTAAAACTTTCCATTTGTTCATGTTCCGGCACGCGGCCAACCATGGCCAGAATTCGACCGCCCGGCAAAATGTACCCGCGGGTCAGCTCACACAATTTGCCAATGTCGGCAAATGCGCGCGCAGTCACCATTGGGAATTGGTTTTCTACTGATAAGTTTTCGATACGTGAGTGCTGCACCGTGACGTTGGCAAGACCGAGTGCCGTGGCTGCAAATGCCATGAACTGCGTTTTCTTGTTCACGCTGTCGACCAGCGTGACGCTGATATCGTCGCGGGTTACCGCCAGCGGTATACCGGGCAGCCCGGCACCGGCACCAACATCGAGCAATGCACCCGCGGTGACATACGGACTGATCGACAGAGAGTCGAGCACATGCCGGGTAATCATTTCTGCAGGACTTTTGATCGCGGTCAGGTTGTGGGTTTTATTCCACTTCGACAACAGCAATACGTAGTCAACCAGCTTTGTGCGCTGACTGTCACTGACACTGAGCGAAGTTTGCTGCAGACCCGCGTCGAGCTGTTCGCGCAGCGACAGTGCAAGAGTATCGGTTGCCATGGACTACTGCTGCCGACTAACCGGCAACCGAGGTATCTTCGGCAGTGGTTTTCCACGACTGCTTTTTTAGACTCACCAGCAACAAAGAGATGGCCGCCGGCGTCATACCGGGTATACGTGATGCCTGATCAATGGTTTCCGGTCGATGCGACTGCAGCTTCTGACAGGCCTCGGCCGACAAACCACGAACATTGTGATAGTCGATGTTATCCGGAATAACCGTATCACCGCGTTGATTCTGCTTTTCCACTTCACTGACCTGTCGATCGATATAGCCCTGGTAGCGCACCTGAATCTCGACCTGCTCAAGTACCGCAGGTTCGGTGCAGTTGATCACCTGTGGCATCACTTTCTGCAAAGCCGCGGCACTGACTTCAGGACGGCGCAACAAGTCGATAGCGTGCTGATCTTTCTGCACACTGATACCGAGCTCAGTTTCAATTTGCTGTGCAGTTTGATCATTGGCGCGAATATAAAATGCAGCCAGCGCATCTCTGGTGGTGCTAATGGCTTCACGCTTTTGTGCAAACTGCCGGTAGCGATGCTGATCGACCAGTCCAAGCTCACTACCTGTTTCAGTCAACCGCAGGTCGGCGTTATCTTCACGCAGCATTAAGCGATACTCGGCACGACTGGTAAACATGCGATAAGGCTCGAGTGTTCCCAGTGTGATGAGATCATCAATCAGTACACCAATGTAAGCTTCGTTACGCTTCGGCGTCCACGGCGGTAAATCACGGGTGGCACGCGCTGCATTAAGACCAGCCACCAACCCCTGAGCTGCAGCTTCTTCATAGCCGGTGGTACCGTTAATCTGCCCTGCAAAATAAAGGTTTTTAATATGCCTTGTTTCAAGCGATGATTTTAAATCGCGCGGGTCAAAGAAATCATATTCAATGGCATAGCCGGCACGCGTGATGTGTGCATTTTCAAAACCGCTAATACTCTGTACATACTGTTGCTGTACTTCAAACGGCAGGCTGGTGGAAATACCGTTAGGGTAAATCTCATGCGTGTTTAAGCCTTCCGGTTCAATAAAAATCTGATGTGAACTCTTATCGGCAAAGCGCACTACCTTATCTTCTATCGACGGACAATAACGCGGACCAACCCCTTCGATGTTGCCGGAATACATGGCGGACTTATCGAGGTTGTTATTAATGATCTCATGGGTTTTTTCATTGGTGTGAGTGATATGACAAACCACCTGCGACGGATGATCATCAACACTGCCAAGGTATGAAAACACCGGCCGCGGGTTATCACCGGGCTGTGCTTCGAGTCTGGAGTAATCAATACTGCGGCCGTCGATACGCGGCGGAGTTCCGGTTTTAAGCCGGCCCACCCTAAGCGGCAATTCACGCAGTCGGTGCGCAAGCGCAATAGAAGGTGCATCCCCTGCCCGGCCGGCAGACTGCTGCACATCACCAATATGAATTTTACCGCCTAAAAACGTACCCACTGTCAGCACCACAGTGCCTGCGTAAAAATACAACCCGCTTTGCGTGACTACACCGGTGCAGGTTTCGCCCTGCATAATGAGATCGTCGACGCCCTGTTGAAACAGATACAGGTTGGGCTGGTTTTCTACTGCTTCCCTGATGGCTGCACGGTACAGTGCTCGATCGGCCTGAGCACGCGTGGCACGGACCGCAGGACCCTTACGCGCGTTGAGCGTTCTAATATGTATGCCGGCCGCATCAGCCGCTTTTGCCATCACGCCGCCAAGCGCATCAATTTCTTTGACCAGATGACCTTTACCAATACCGCCGATTGCCGGGTTACAGCTCATCTGGCCGATGGTTTCAATGTTGTGGGTTAGCAATAACGTGCGCGCACCAGTGCGACTGGCAGCCAGTGCCGCTTCCGTGCCGGCGTGTCCGCCGCCAACGACAATCACGTCGTACTGTGTTTGATCAGCCATTTTCACTACTCTTTCGGAAAACCCTTCGCATGGGTTAGCGTTGCTATTTTAGCCGTGTTTTATCGCACAGCGTATGATGCACGACTATTTACCGATACAAAACCTGCCGAAAATTTCACCCAGCAGATCATCGGCACTGAATTCACCGGTAATCAGGTTCAGTTGCTGTTGCGCCGATCGAAGATCTTCAGCAGCCAGTTCACCGGCGGCATTGTGCAACAGATGTGCTGTGGCACTTTGCACATGCGAGCGCACCATGTGCAATGCGTTGAGGTGTCTGCGCCGTGCCATAAACGCACCTTCTGTCGACTGCCCGACACCCGCGCGGCGCTTGATCGCCTCGCGCAGCGCATCGATGCCTAAACCTGTTTTAGCCGAAACGGTTAACCCCTCAGCGTGTGCGGCATGCGGTGTTAAATCGGCCTTGTTGAAGACTTTGAGTATTTCAACATCCGGTAGTTCTATATTGTGCAATGCCTCAATGGTTTCAATCCCAGCGGTACCAATGGCCAGTATCAGATCGGCATGTTGCATTTGCTCTCGGGCGCGGCGCACACCTTCCTGCTCGACCTTGTCGTCGGTTTCCCGGAGGCCGGCAGTATCGACCAGGCGGATTGGCAGACCATCAATAATAATGTTCTCGCGCAGTACATCCCGGGTAGTACCGGCAATGTCTGTCACTATGGCGGTGTCCTGCTGTGTCAGACTGTTCAGCAGACTCGACTTGCCGACATTAGGCTCACCGACAATCACCACGGTCAGTCCCTCGCGCAGCGCACTGCCGTTACTGGCTCGTTGCAATGTGTCGTCAATAAGATTATCAAGTTGCCTGAGCCTGCCGGTCAGTGCATCGTCACGCAGAAAGTCGATTTCCTCTTCGGCAAAGTCGAGCGCCGCCTCAATGTAGACGCGCAGATCGACAAGCTTAGCGCTAATGATGTTTACCTGTTTAGAAAAGTCACCACTAAGCGACCGCACAGCAGCACGCGCGGCCTCGGCGCTGTTGCTTTCTATTAAATCGGCAACCGCCTCTGCCTGTGCAAGGTCGAGTTTGT
>CAYZVB010000167.1:0-11620 GCA_964481315.1 uncultured Granulosicoccaceae bacterium | reverse complement strand
CGACAATGGTCGTGGTCTGATAGACGCCGATCCGTACTACCAGGTGAAAGACCGCCCCGGTCATTTTGTTGCCGGTGATATTGTAAGGCCGCACCTGCTAACCACTGCTATTGGTCAGGCAACCGTGGTTGCCACCACTATTGAGAATTTCCTATCGGGTAACGAGATGAGCAAACGGCCAAAGGTCGATGTGCATCACTTTAATTTGATGGAAAAGCTCAACGAGTCTGACCTTGGCGTGCAGGAATACGACAGTGCACCAGACTGGGGAACGAATGAGGCGGACTATGCAGTGCACAACTATGAAGATCGTTCAGCCAGTGAAATTGCCAGTGCCAATGAACTCTTTCTCGGGCACTGGGCAGAGTCTCAAAGAAATCAACGTGAAGAAAACGTCCCGTCCGGTGACTCGGTGCTGGGGCACTTTGAAGAACGCATCAGACTGTTAACCGAAGAGCAGGTAAAGGCCGAGGCCGGTCGCTGCATGAGTTGCGGTATGTGCTTTGAGTGTGACAACTGCGTGATCTACTGTCCTCAGGATGCGGTATTCCGCGTTAAGAAAGACAAAAGTACCACCGGCCGCTATGTCGACACTGACTACAACAAGTGTATCGGCTGTCATGTATGCGCCGATGTTTGTCCCTCCGGTTATATTGATATGGGGATGGGCCATTAACCATGCCGCACCGGGGCTTACTTGCGTTATTGATGTTGGTTACTGCATGCGTTAGCCATGCGGCGGATGGTCCGGTCATCCCGCCGGCAACACATGGTGAAGCCTGTGTGGCCGACACTGACATCATGCGCAAAGAACATATGTCGCTGCTGAATCACCAGCGTGATGAAACAGTGATTGAAGGTATTCGCGGCGAACCGTTCAGCCTGGTTGGCTGTGTGAATTGCCAAAACGACGACAAAGGCCAGCCGATCAGAATTGATGCGAAAGGGCAATTCTGCGAAAGCTGCCATACCTTTGCCGCGGTAAAAATCGACTGCTTCACCTGCCATGCTGCACTGCCGGAAGAAAATGCGATTATTGGTGCGTTACCGCACAATGCACCGGCGGCCGCAATGTCTGAACAGCAGTTACTGGTAATGCAATCCCGTAAAGTAGCGCAGAATGCATCGCATGACTGATCGCAATCACAACAACAGTAAAGCGCAGCAGGGCAGCAATGCCATGCTGGCGCGACGCCGGTTTCTTCAGAAGCTTGGTCTGGCAGGCGCGGTGGCAGCGTCTTATACCTTGCTTGAAGTGCAGGCCAAAACACCGGTATCTGACAGTAAGCGATGGGGCCTTTTTATCGATACCTCGAAGTGCAGCTCGGGGTGTGATGCCTGTGTACGCGGCTGCAACGAAGAACATGGTATCGATGCCAGCAAAGACGAAACCACCCGCGCACAGTGGATACGTAAAATAGACTTAGCCGACAAGCTGACCGGAGCTGAGTCTTCCTTGCCGGTAATGTGTCAGCACTGTGACTCAGCACCCTGTGTTGATGTTTGCCCGACCGGTGCTTCGTTTAAACGTGCCGACGGGGTAGTGCTGGTAAACAAACACACCTGTATTGGCTGTCGTTACTGCATAATGGCTTGTCCGTACAAAGCGCGGTCTTTTATTCATGAGCCACTTACTAATCAAAAACCCTCCGCGCCACGTGGCAAGGGCACGGTAGAAAGTTGTACGCTGTGTGTGCACCGCATAGACAGTGGCGGCAACCAGCAGCCGGCATGTGCTGTTTCCTGCACCGATGAAGCGCACAGTGCCATTGTGTTTGGTGACTTGAATGATCCGGACAGTGAAATATCTCAGAAGCTGAAGTCTGTTGGAGGCAGCCAGATAAGGGCTGATCTGCAACTCAATACCGGTGTGCGCTACCATGGCTTGTAAAGCGGAGTTTGCAGCATAATGGCGGGCGTGAGCGATTTTCGTGCGCTGAAACCTTCCGGTAGCTTCTGGTTATGGATGGCGGCCCTTGCGGTACTGGTGCTTGTGGGCGGTTACAGCGCCTACACCATGGAGCATGAAGGTCATCATATTACCGGCATGAACAACAGCATTGTCTGGGGCCTGCCGCATGTATTTGCAATTTCACTGATACTTGCTGCCTCGGGTGCGCTGAACGGCGCTACATTGTCATCGGTGTTTGGCAATAAACTTTATTCGCCATACGCAAGGCTTTCAGTGGCGCTATCCATTTGTTTGCTGATTGGCGGGTTGCTGGTGCTGGTGCTTGATCTCGGGCGCCCGGACAGACTGGCCGTGGCGATGACCACTTACAATTTCAAGTCGATCTTTTCGTGGAACATATTTTTATACACCGGCTTTATTGCGGTTGGTGTGTTGTACCTGGCCACCATGCTCGAAAGGTCACTGCAGCGCTTCACGCAGCCAATGGGGGTGGTAGCGCTGATCTGGCGAATTGTACTGACCACCGGTACCGGTAGTATTTTCGGCTTTCTGGTCGGGCGCAGTGCGCTTGATACCGCTATTCTGGCACCGCTTTTTATTGCGCTGTCACTGGTGATGGGTAGTGCGGTGCTGGCGCTGGTGATGGCGTGGACCGGGCGCTGGCAGGCACACGCGACAGACGCGCCAACTCAGACTTCGTTTGTGAAGTTAATGCTGTGGTGTATTGCTGCCGTGTTGTATTTTTCGATTGTGCATCATTTAACCAATTTATATGTCGAAGAACATCGTGCCGATGAGCACAACGTGCTGAAAGGTGCTTTCGCTGTGTTGTTCTGGATAAGTCATCTCGCGCTAATCGCAATTTTGTGCTTGTTAGGTTTAAGGCTAAAGAAATCCACTGAAGCAATAACCGCAAGAGTTTGGCACTGGCTGTGTGCTGCTGCGTTTATCGCATGTGCAATGATTTTATATACCGTTATTATCGGTTCTCAAAGCACACCGCAATTGCTGTTTCCCGATAAAATCATTACTGCCAGCAGCTTTGGCGATGGCGGTGTGAACACTTATTTCCCGGCTATCTGGGAATGGGGACTCGGTATTGGCGGAATGGCGTTGTCTTTATTGTTGCTCGGCCTGGTGTCGAGAGTTCTGCCGATTACCGCGACCAGTCAGTCGTAATACTGCAATGAATAACAACACTGGAGCGGATTGCGGATATTTAGTTTCCGCACCGTGGCGCTCAAGTGGTAAAACGCTGGTGTCTGTGGGCCTGGCGCATGAGGCAAGCCGGCAACAGCTCGCCCTGCAATCATTTAAAAAAGGTCCTGATTTTATTGATCCGTTGTGGCTTGCATATGCCAGTGGCAAACCCTGTTTTAACCTCGACCCGTGGGTGCAGCAAACCGATGAACTTATTGCCTGTTACCGCAAGCGCATGGCACCCGGAACCTTCGGGTTAGTGGAAGGGACTATGGGGTTGCACGATGGATTGCACAGCGATGGCAGTGATAGTAACGCTTCCATCGCGAAACTTCTTGGGCTTAAAGTGCTATTGGTTGTCGATTGTCGCGGTATGCATCGTACCATTGCAGCACTGGTTAATGGCTTACAGCAGTTTGATCCATCAGTGCAATTTGCCGGTGTAATTCTTAACCGAATACGCTCTTCACGGCACGGTGGAAAAATAACCGCGGCCATTAACGAACACACAAACATGCCGGTACTTGGTGAAATGCCTGAAAGCGATGCCGTGCACATTGCAGAAAAACAGCTTGGGCTGATACCGGCACCGGAATTTAATAATCAGGCAGCGTGTATTGAGACTATCGCTAATCTGGTACGTGACCATTGTGATCTGCCAAAGTTGTTCCACGGTGTTAGTGCAGCAAAGCCCGTGACTGCTGCGGATGCAAATGTACATCCGGCGTTTAGAATTGGTATCGCCAAAGATGAAGCGTTCCACTTTTACTATCAGGATGACCTGGAAGTTTTCAGAAACCGCCGTGTTGAACTGGTAGAGGTGTCACCGCTTCGCGATGCATTTCCCGACAACCTCGATGGTATGATTATCGGCGGCGGCTTTCCCGAGCGTTATGCCGCCGCGCTAACAGACAACCGGCAATTTCGCGCCGGGCTAAAAAGTGCGATAGAAGCCGGTTTGCCGGTACATGCGGAGTGCGGCGGCCTGATGTATCTGTGCAGAGCGCTTGCAATTGATAGTACCCGGTACAATATGGTGGGTACATTCGATGCCACGGTCAGCATGCGGGAAAAACCGGTCGGCCGGGGGTATGTGAAGCTGCGGCGACTGACTGATGACAAAGTCATTGCCGCGCATGAGTTTCATCATTCAACTGTGCAAATTGACGATCAGCCGTTTGCCTATGCTGTGGAACGCGGTTACGGTATAGATGGCCGGCACGACGGTATCTGCTGCTTTAATGCGCATGCCAGTTACGCACATTTCCGACATACGCGGCAATTGCCGTGGGTTGACGAATTTTTATCACGTATAGAAAACGCAGGTTCACCGGCCGCTGCTGCAAGCCGGTAATGACCTTCTGGAGAAACCGTGTTCAAGGTGACTAAAGCCGCTGCCAAAGAGCTAAGACGCAGCATGGAACATCACGACTTCGACGATATGCCGCTGCGCATTGCAGCGCGCAAAAACGAAGAAGGGGCAGTGGAGTATCAGATGGGCTTTGACGAGCCCGGCCCCGGAGATGCCATGGTCGCCAGTAGCGGTATTGATGTGCTAATTGCCAACGAACACAAACCTCTGCTGGCAGGCACTGAGCTCGACTATGTAAAAATGGAAGATGGTGAAATGCACTTCATTTTCCTTAACCCGAATGATCCCACCTTCGTTCCGCCGAAAGATGCAGAAGATGGAAACAACCGCACCGGATAGAGACTACAGGCAGCGCCGCGGAGAACTGTCGGCATTTGGCCGCGCGGTCAATGCAAGCAACCGTATTAAGAGGTTGTTTGTAGCACTTGCAGCAGGGTGTATTGCCATTGCGCTGGTGTCGCTATTTATGCCGCAGTTACTGCCGGTACCACTGGCACTGGCGGCTGTATTGCTGTTAGTGGCCGGTGGCGGTTTTTACATCTGGAGTGAAATACACCGGCACCTGATTGAGCCTGAGCTTGCCACGCGCAAGTGGATTCAGAATATTTGCGACGGCGAGTTGCGTTCAACCATTGAGCTGCCCGAAACGCATGCGCACTTTAAAGAGCTTGATTTTCACACCAGGAACGTCGGTACCTCGTTAAGACGATTATCAGAAGAAATGGAAACGCTGGTTGAAAATCAGACACAGCGGCTGGAACGTCAAAACCGCGTGTTACAACTGTTGTTTCAGCTCACCTCGGATGTCGCACACGAGATCGATCAGCAATCGGTGTTGAATACGGTTTGCCACTCACTGGCAGACTGGCTGACAGACGCCTCGGTAGGGGCTTATATGGTTGTCGACGACGAATTGGTGTTGCAGGCTTCAAGTGCACAGGCAGGAATTATTGAACAGTGCAGTACGTCGATGCTGGTGACTGAAGTGACACTGGCACATGAAGGATTGAAAATCCCGATTCTTCGCGGCAGGGAAGCGCTTGGGGTACTGCTTGTTGTAACAGAAGACCGCGCGCAACTCGAACGTCGCGGATCACAGCAGGTGTTTAAGTCATTGTCTGAACAGTTGAGTATGTTTGTGGCCAAGCACTATGTGCTGGAGTCTGTACAGCAGGCGCGTGTGGTTAAAGAGCGTGCCATGCTGGGCGCAGAGATACACGACTCGTTAGCGCAAACGCTGCTGGCGTGTCGGTATCAGATCCGTATGCTGCGCGAGTCACTGACAAAAAACGGCACTGCAGACCTACACAAAGATATTGAACGGATTGAAGGCACCATAGGTGAAGCAAATGTTGAGCTGCGCGAGCTGATTGGTCAGACCCGTCAGGCCACTGCAGAACAGCCCGTTGCCAGCGCTATTCAACTGATGATTGAAGAGCACAATACCTCCGGAGGTATTGCAGTATTTTTCCAAAACGACAATCCGCACGTCGAGTTCAGTACCCGCGAAGCTTCAGTGGTGCAGCGCATTGTTCGTGAGGCGCTGGTTAATGCCAACAAGTACTCCAACGCCACTACTGTTCGTGTGTGCCTGCGAGTGGATCATTCAGGTGTTCGCAGTCTGCTGGTTGAAGATGACGGAGACGGCTTTGATTTATCTTCAGTGAGTAAAGCGGATAACGCCTCTGCGGATGCGCTAGGCGATCATATCGGGCTTGCGATTATGCGTGACAGAGCGCTGAGTATTGGCGCCATACTGGAAATCGACTCCGAGCCCGGCGAAGGGACGCGCATTTATCTTAAACTTCCGCCTGTGGCGCTGGACAGGGAATCATCGTGAGCAGCGTTAGCCTTGTAATCATTGACGACCATACCTTGTTTCGCACCGGGTTGAATGAACTACTGACGGGGCGTGACCTTAATGTCCTTGGTATGACTGGCAGCGCCGACGAAGCACTTGGCCTTGTCGAACAGCACCAGCCGGATATCGTACTGCTCGATCTGCGCATGGGGGAGGTTGGAGGGCTCGATATTCTTGAGCAAATTCGCAAGCAGTTGCCCGAGCAGCGCGTAGTGATTCTGACCACCAGTATTGAAAAGGGTGATGTGCTCAGAGCGCTGCGCCTTGGTGCCGTGGGTTATTTATTAAAAGACATGGACCCTGATCACCTGGTGGAACTGCTGAAGCAGGCGCGCGAGGGTGAGACAGTGGTGGCGCAGGAATTTACCGGCCTGCTGGCGCGGGCCGCGGTTGTTAAGGACGAACCTGCCGGCGGTAATGCCTACAACCTGACGCCGCGGGAAATGGATATTCTGAAGCATATCGCCCGCGGTGAAAGTAACAAACACATCGCCATAGAGCTTGGCATTGTCGATGGCACGGTGAAACTGCACGTGCGCGCTGTATTAAAAAAACTTGGGGTGCAAACCCGTGTGCAGGCGGCATTACTCGCGGTTTCCGAACGCCTGTGTGAGGACGATAACGTTAAATAACTGCGTTCAAAGGCAGTTCTTCATAGATTGAATGCCAGTCGGTTATGAGTTCAGGGGTGCAGCCCAATATGACATTTTGATGTCTGCGGCGGTTTTCGTGCTTTCTGCCTTTCAAAAACTCTGTCACAATGGTTTTGCAACTCAACGAGAGGAAAATGACTGATGAGTGACCAGGAAATTTCATTTGACGATTTCGACGAGCAGATAAATCCAAAGCCCGAAGAAAACGATTTTGATCGAATACTTGAATCGGCAATTACAAGACGTGGATTACTTAAGAGCGTTATGGCCTATGGCAGCGTCGCTGCACTAGGTGGTGCTGGTGTTGGTGCGAGCCTGACATCGGGAAAAGCGTTTGCATCCAAAGATCGTTTTTCCTTTAGCCAGATCGATACAAACATACTTGACGATATCACCCTGCCCGAAGGTTTCTCTTCAGAGGTTGTTGCCAGATGGGGTGATCCTTTGTGGTCAGACGGGGTGGACTTCGATCACGCGACTCGTGGTAGCGCGGACAGCCAATTGAAGGCATTTGGCGACAACATCGATGGCATGGAAGTCTTCTCATATGGAGATAAAACGCTGCTGGTAGTAAACAATGAATACACCAACCGCAAAATTATCTGGGGTAATCGTGAAGAAGGTAAATTCGCCACAGACGATGACATACTCAAAGGTAAACTCGCACAGGGGCTGACGGTTGTTGAAATTGCTGAAACAGACGGACAATGGGGTATTGTTAAAGACAGCCCGTTTAATCGACGCGTTACACCGGACTCGGAAATGACGTTAACTGGTCCGGCTGCGGGCCATGATTTGCTGAAAACTGCGGCAGATCCGGAAGGTGTAATGTCTCTTGGTACATGGAACAATTGCGGTAACGGTTCGACTCCGTGGGGAACTTATCTCGCCTGTGAGGAAAACTTTAACGGTTACTTCTCGGCCGAAGACCCGGAACACAAAGTATCTGCCGAGCTCAAGCGCTATGGTGTTTCTGCTAAAGACTGGGGTTACGGGTGGGCCAACATCGATGAACGCTTTGATGTCTCAAAGCATCCGAATGAACCGAATCGTGCCGGTTATGTGGTCGAGCTTGACCCTCGCAATCCCGATGCTCCGCCTAAAAAGCGTACTGCATTAGGTCGATTTAAACATGAAAATGCAGAGCTTGTGATTAATCGCGATGGCAGGGTTGTGGTGTACATGGGGGACGACGAGCGAGGTGAGTTCCTCTACCGCTATGTTTCTACCGGTGTCTATGCACCCGGCGGCGATACAGACACACTGCTTGAAAACGGCCAGTTATATGTTGCCAAATTCCACGACAACGGTGCCGGTGAGTGGCTAGAACTTAACCCTGAAACCACTGGCATGGCCAGTATGGCTGAAGTGTGTGTTCATACACGTATCGCTGCATCAACAGTCGGCGCTACCACCATGGATCGACCGGAATGGGTAGCTTCCAACCCGAATGCGCCGGAAGTTTATTGTGCATTAACCAATAATAAAAACCGTGGCGTTACGCCAAATGCAGGTGGTGATCTGACACCGGCAGCCGGCCCCAATCCGCGCGAAAAAAACCACTACGGCCAGATAGTGCGGTGGCGTCCCAATGGCGGCGATCACACCAGTGATGGATTTGCCTGGGATCTATATGTGCTGGCTGGCAACCCTGCGGTGCATGATGATGCGTATGG
This sequence comes from uncultured Granulosicoccaceae bacterium, assembly GCA_964481315.1. Classification (GTDB taxonomy): domain Bacteria; phylum Pseudomonadota; class Gammaproteobacteria; order Granulosicoccales; family Granulosicoccaceae. Next base: position 2,946 of record CAYZVB010000167.1, on the reverse strand, counting down.
CGGGTCAGATAATGTATCAGTCGCTAATATGTTTAATTCACCGGACGGACTGAAGTTTGACTCCAACGGTATCCTGTGGATTCAAACGGATGGCAACTATTCCAACGAAGAAGACTTCGAAGGTCACGGCAACAACCAGATGCTGGCAGGCGATCCGGTGACCGGGGAAATTCGTCGCTTTTTAGTCGGGCCAAAGCAATGCGAAGTTACCGGCTTAACCTGGAGTGCAGACAAACGCACTATGTTTGTCGGTATTCAGCACCCGGGTGAAAGAGGCGAGGGCCACTGGCCTGAAGGGGGTGATGCAGTGCCGCGATCTGCAGTCATTGCAATAAAACGTGATGATGGCGCGGTGATCGGTTAGTCAGGATAAACTAATAACAAGTAACCTGGCTTAATTCGGAAGCTCCACAAATTTTGTGGAGTTTTCTTTTTTGGGCAACGATTAGTTAGTGAGTGCAGTCGTGCTGAATACGGCGATGTCCTGATGCTAGTATGGCTGCGTGATCGCGGTTTCCGGTAGTAGTTGTCATTGTTCAGACTTGATCTGATAAACAGTTTGTGCAATTACCAAATGCCCGCCTCATTGGTTTTACCCGATGACGGGGCATTTGTTACGCCGCGATTGTTAGACTGATTCATGCATCGATTTTTACCAGTTTGAATTGGAATTTAGCTTGAAAATACTAACGATCGAGGCTGAAGCATTTGCGGTGCCTCTGCCTCGCAAATTCCAGGGAAGTAACTATTCATACACGCATAAAAAGGGCGTATTCGCTCGCGCCACAACAGACGAAGGTGTAAACGGATTTTGTTATCTGGGTGATGATTTTGGTTTAGGTGAAATGATCGCCGCGGCGGTTAATGAAGACTTTTCCAAGATTCTGATCGGAAAGGACCCATGCTTCGTGGAAGGCATCTGGCATGAGATGCGACCCTTGGTGCGAAACATTCTTGGAGACCGTCGTGTTGCACTTCATGCACAGGCAGTGATGGATGTTCTGTGCTGGGATTTGTATGCGAAAGCGCAGGGCCAAACCATTGTTAATCTCCTGGGGCGCAAGCGAAACGATGCTCCTATTATGGCCATTGCCGGATACTACACACAACAAAATTCGCTATCCGATTTAGCTAAGGAAACACGAGATCTTGTTTCACTCGGATGCAGCGGATTAAAGCTTAAGGTTGGCGGGTTGTCTGTTGACGAAGACGTGGCTCGCGTCAAAACGGTAAGAGAGTCAGGCTGTGCAGGTTTCAACCTGGCAGTAGATGCTAATCAAGCGTGGTCATTGTCCGATGCGTTGAAATTTGTAGAAGCGTGTCAGGACCTGGACTTGCAATGGGTCGAAGAGCCTGTGCACTGGGACAATGATATTGTCGATCTTGCAGCACTACGTGAACAAACTGATATACCGATTTGTGCGGGGCAAAGTGAAATCACCGTAGTGGGCGTTGCAAGGTTAATTGATGCCGGTGCCATTGATATTTGCAACCTCCACCCCGGCTATGTCAGTGGTATTACTCCATGGTTAATCTCAGCGGATTTGGCGCATCAAAATGGATTGAAAGTTGCCAATACCGGCGAGCCACAGCTCTCGGTAAGCTTGATGCTGGCGTCTGAGCACGGGATGAGTGTCGAAATATATCACCCCGATCGAGACCCGGTGTTTCCACAGTATTGCTCTGCCTATAATGAAAGAAAAAACGGCAGAATTGCAGAGGCGAAAACGTTGGGGTGGGGGCTTGTGCAGGCCTAGGCGAGTGGTCAGGGCTGTTCAGGAAGATGCAAGCATTCATATTAAAACGGTCGCGTTTCTTGGCAATAGCTAACCTCGTATAATCCTTTTTTATCAGGCAGTCTTTGAAACGATAATGAAGACAGACGGAGATACAAAGCTATGAGTAATACTGTACTTTTTGGCAAGAGGCGTCATTACGAACCACCGTCTGTTCGCTGGAATAAGTCTGTTGTTAAAAAAGCCATTGGTACTATCGTTGAAGATGTTGTCACCATAGCGGAGTCGGGTGATTAATGGCCGAAGCACAAATGGGATGAGGGAGGCCAGCCAAAAAGCGACTTTTATTTCGGTAAAGGTGGGGCCTTATGGGCAGTGGACTATTTACAGCGCCGAGGTGCGATCAAATCGACATTTGATGTTGGTGCATACGTGGAATCACTAATTCTGGAAAATCGCAAGTATCGAAACAAATATCCTCATCCCGAAAATGCATCCTACCTGTTTGGTGAAATGCCGCTGCTGCTAATGAAATTTCGCTGTAACCCGAATATCGAAACGGCAGATGAAATAGCGAGGGCGATACAGGAAAACGATGATCAACCCGTCAGGGAGCTCATGTGGGGTTTAGCGGGTTCCATGCTTGTTGCGTTGTTTATGCATGAGTTGACGCAAGAGACCCGGTGGGAAAAGCTTTACCGCAAACAAGCGAAGAAAATGATTGCCGCCAGTGAGAAGGTAAAAGGTGCAGGGTATCTGTGGAATATTGATTTGTATGGTGGCAATGCTTTCCTGCTTGGTGCAATACACGGTTTTAGCGGCAACGCATTTTCCTTGATTTCGGGTTTTCATTTGTTAAGTGACACACAGGTATCCAGAACGACAAAGCGAGTAATGGAAGTGGTAGTCAATACCGCCGATCAGAATGAACATCATGCAAACTGGTGGCCTCGAGTCGACTCTGATAAATCAAAGAAAAATGCACATCCGCTGCTGCACTTTTGTCATGGTGCACCTGGCATTGTCATTACTCTGTCCGGGTTGCCCGCAGGTATTAACGAAGAATTTGATAAAGCGTTAATCAAAGGTGGGCAGTTGATCTGGGATGCAGGTCTGTTGGAAAAGGGCCCTAACCTTTGTCATGGCACAAGTGGAAATGGTTATGCTTTTTTAAAACTCTATGAGCGTACTGGTGATGAGTTGTGGTTAA
>CAYZVB010000166.1:4097-11698 GCA_964481315.1 uncultured Granulosicoccaceae bacterium | reverse complement strand
CCAGCAATCTGTACAATATTCGATCCGACGACTCTGTCTATGTCGCTTACATTAATCATATCGATGATTTTTGTGGTCAGTAGTACCGGTAGTTGTCTCGCGTTTTCTGAATGGGCCCGGTGATTACCGGGCCTTTTTTGATGTGCTGTATTGCGTGCGGATCGTTGAGATGGTTGAACTGCCTTGTCGCTATGGCTTTTACATCTGCGATGACTCAGGTATGATTTTACGATCAAGATAAAGGCTCTCGAAGCGCTGCCTTGAGAATATTCATGTGCCATGTGCACGTGGTGTCATCAACACAGTTTTCGGAGCACCCATGACTGATCAATCCCGCAATGTGCAACCCGGCTTGTCCACCAGAAGTGTCTGGGGAGGTGAGCAGGAACACGATCTATACGAAAGATCCACCCAGGTTCCTGTAGTGCACAGCGTTTCGTTTGGCTACGATGATATCGACACCTGGCATAACGTAGCACTGGAAAAAGTCCCGGGTCATATCTATTCCCGCAACACCAATCCGACTGTCAGAGCATTCGAAGACAAAGTTAAGGTACTGGAAGGCGCAGAAGCGGCAACCAGTTTTGCCAGTGGAATGGCGGCGATCAGTAATGTGTTTGGTACATTTCTGCGACCGGGTGATCGGGTTGTATCAATAAAAGACAGCTACGGCGGTACCAACCGGTTGTTTACAGAGTTTCTGCCGCGGTTGAATATCGAAGTTACACTTTGCGAAACCGATGATCATAGTGCCATTGAAGCGGAGATTATGAACGGTTGTTCCATGCTTTATCTGGAGTCGCCAACCAACCCGACGCTTAAGGTTACCGATATAAAACGCCTGGCTGCTGTCGCCGGTCAGGTCGGAGCACTTGTGGTGGTAGACAATACATTTGCCACTCCGATCAATCAAAACCCGCTGGCGCTGGGCGCTGATCTTGTGCTGCATTCTGCATCGAAGTATCTGGGAGGTCACGCTGATGCGTTGGGTGGAGTCGTGTGTGGCAGGCAGGAGTTGGTAAAGAAGGTCTATCAGTACCGGGAAATAAACGGGGCTACACTCGCCCCGATGGATGCTTATAGCTTTATTCGAGGAATGAAAACGCTAAGTCTGCGTATCGAAAGGCAGAACCAAAGTGCCATGGAAATCGCAAGCTGGCTGCAGCAGCACCCGAAGGTAGAGAGTGTGAATTATCCGGGGCTTGAAACACACCCGGGGCATGCCATCGCGGGAACACAAATGCGAGGTTTTGGCGGCATGTTAAGCTTTTCAGTAGCGGGCGGGCTCGATGCCATCAAAGTATTTTTGCCGAAAATTCAGTATGCTCATATGGCCGCCAATCTGGGTTGCGTTGAAACCGTTGTGGGCCCGCCTTTGACGACAAGTCATGTGGAATGCAGTGCAGAAGAACGCAGGGCCGCAGGTATACCGGAAGGCCTGGTCAGATACTCAACCGGCATTGAAAATGTAGAGGATCTGCTGGCTGATCTCGACTATGCACTGGGGTTTGTCTAACGCCAGTATTGTGTAAAGGCTATTCCGTGGTTGTGAGATAATCAACCGCAACCGCGTGTCTGAATTTCTTGAGGGGTTGCAGAAGACAACCTCCGGTATAAAACGCATGGTTTAACTCCGCGATGGAACTTCGTGTACCGGCGATAATGGTATGACATGGTTACATGGAATAATCGACCGACAGCAGGTGTTCTATTCATTGCAGCGCGGAGTTGTTTGTGATTTCAAACAACCACTGCTGATCATTCTAATCTTCACCCTCACGAACAGGCGATAATGCTATGCGAACTTTACTCGGTGTTTTTCTGGGCTTGTTACTCACCGCTCCGGTTTACTCGGCGGGCAGTGATGACTCCGGCAGTAGCTACAACTCGCAAGACAGGCGTATAGCCAAAGCGGGTAAGTACATTAACGCACAGGAATACAAAAAGGCTGTCAAAGAACTGCGCAAAGCGCTGAAAAAAGATGATCAGAATGCAGACGCGTGGAATCTGCTCGGGTTTGCTTCACGGAAAATGGGTGACCATGACAATTCGGCGGTTGCCTATACCAATGCGCTTCAGCTTGATCCGGAGCACAAGGGTGCGCTTGAGTATCAGGGGGAGTTGTTTATCACGCTTGGTGAAATAGATCAGGCCAAAGAAAATCTTCAAAAGCTGGTGGCGCTCTGTCCGTCGGGGTGTGAAGAGAGAGACGAGCTCGAGCAGGCGCTCGCAGCAATAAATTAGCTTTCGCCGTTGTTTTTGTTGTGATCTGGGGCAGTGTTACCGTGTTTCGGGTTGCAAAGCGCTGGAGACCAGGTTTCTCACACGATGGTCTGAATCTGCTGCAAGCTTTGCGAGTATTGTTCTGCCACGGATGCGATAAGCCCGCAACAATGCGTTTGCAGTAGCAAGCCTGACGCTTGCGCTTTTATCGCAGGCAGTGATGTTTAGAATGCCCAGACCGCGACGGCTGGACCATTCGAGCTTTGCCGCGATTTCAGCGCGTTGCTCAACGTCTGACCGGTGCAGTACGGTCAGCAGGCAGTCGCGCGCCAGTTCACCTCGTTCGCTTTCGGTATGGCTAATAAGTTTACTTATTGCAGCGCTCGCGGTGTGCGGGTCGGTTTGTAACGCGGTTGCGGTGAGTGACTGAATCGACTGATCGAGGCTAACAGTTTGTTTGCTTCGAAACAGAATTTCTGCAGCCGCGACGGCAGTCTCTTCGTTGGCCAGCGCTTCCGACATTAATTCGGCGTATCCTGCGCTATCGCTAAAACGGCTGCTGTACCCAAGTGCTTTTATCACCAGTGCATTGGGTTGAGCGCGCTGCATATTAATCAGTGCATCGGTGGTGGCCGGGCCTGCAGGAACAGAACGAAAGATATTTAGTGCGCACTGTGCGGCGCTTTCTGTCGAGGTGTCGTAAAGGCACCTGGCAAGGGCGGGGAGTTGAGGGTCGAGCTTAGTTAGTAACTCCGGCCGGGCGCGTTTTATTGCCTGCCTGAGCTCGACCAACAGGCGGCAGCGGCGTTGGCCGTGACTCGCCAGTGCGGTGTGGAGTAATTGTTCTGGTGAATTCTGCAAGTTGGAGGTCGGGTACTCATAGCTTCAAACATATTCGTATCATCGATTAGCCCGTGAGATTGCAATATATTGTGACAGTGATTGCGGCGTTCGCTGGCTTCAGTCTTTTCCGGCCGTAAAAGTGTCATTCGAAGAAGTGGTTCGTGTAGCCGTCGTAACTTCTTTGCCAGGCAACACTTAATCTTCATTGTGGAAATCGTTTGCACATTTCCAACATTGATTCCGCATGGTTATTCTATGGTTTCAGTATGCGCTGTTCGGGTATTCACCAGCGGACTGGGATTTTGCCTCTGTGTAGAGTTGGCCGAGCCCGGGCGGGGACATGCTTCCTGTTGTCGCATTTGATCAATTGAGCTTTGGGAAATTTCTTCACTACTAATGGTGATTTCCGGAACTGCCAGCGAATGCGCGGAGTCAGCCATAGTTATTCCAGTGAGTATACCGGTGCCAATTGAATCCAGTTCAACAGTGAGTCCAACAAGACCTGAGCCTCGACACCCAATGCTGCAATTACAATTGAATAATTCAGTATTTGGTTTTACATTGTTCTTGTCGTAACTCAAGCTGAGAGTTTCAGGTAGGTTGTCGCCATGTACGGACGATCTGCCTTTATAAGCCCCGGTGACAATAGCTCGTAAATCGATAGATTGCGGATTTAGTATTTTCCAGTCAATGGCTTTGTAGGAGTCTAGTACCAGCACGACCGGTCCGCGTATATCGGCTAAATGCAGGAGTGTCGAGTTAGCGCTGTGAGGAGTACGACTTTGGTACACATACAAGACGCGGTACTTGTCAGAGGCCAATTCTGACAGCTGGTTGACAATGCCTGACTTAGAATAATCGAGGCTATGCTTTCTTATAGCCAGATTAAAGTTGGCACTGCGGCTTGTGCTTTTGTGTTCCACCTCGACGATATGCTTGCCTTTTTCAAGCTCGATGGTAGTTCTATTCCCGGTGCTGGCTAAAGGATAGGTAGTGCCATCGATGCGTACCCTGAGATTAGATGCGTCTTCGTTTGTGAATATATCGATAAAACCGCGTTCTTCAACGTTGAGTTTGCCCACCCACAATGTCATGAGATCTCGGGGAGCAATCCCGTGGATTTTGTCGTTCCCGCTGTGCTGTAAAGAAATATCACTTACCGTTTCGTGATGCACGAGGTTGCCGCGACCCTTGCGATAGTAGTATGCGCGGAATCCCGTTTCGGGAATATTTTCGGTCGCGATCGGGTCAACGGCCTTGATGGAATCTGAAGCTGCGAAGTCTGCTTTACCAGGCGCTGATAAATCTGTATTCGGTTCTTTTACCTTCACAAAGATCGCCAGCGCTGCGATGGCGATGGAAAGGCAAATGGTAAAGTGTTTCTGCCGTTTTTTAACTTCCGTAATGCTGGTGTGTAAGCTCGCATCAGTTTTGATGCCGGGGACTTCTACAATTTCGTGTCGGAACGACGACCCACCACAGCCGTTACAACTGTCTGCGTTAGTGCTTTGGTTTCCGCAAAAATCGCAGGTATAAGTGGAACGTAGATGTTTGCGGTGGACCATGAACTACAACTACCATCACAGAGCGTCTGTTAAGCGTTGCGACAATTGTTCAGGGAGCATGACCGTAGCGGTGAGACAGGTGTCATAGAACCGGGTAATTTTTCGGTTGTTTTGTCTGGTTTTTTTGGTCAGAGAAAGCTTTGAGCAGAAGAAATCTGCCTGCGCACAAGTTTCTACCCCCAGAGCGCAGCGGCTGGCCCGTGTACACCTGCCTCATCGAATTGCAATGGGTTGTTGCGGTCTTTTGCCAACAGCAGAGGTCCGTCAAGGTCTGTGAACCCTGCACCCTGAGCCACGAGTGTGGCAGGTGCCATGGCCAGTGATGAACCAACCATGCAGCCAACCATAATCCCGTAGTCCTGACGCAGGGCTTCTTTTTTAAGTGCCAGTGCCTCTGTGAGTCCACCGGTCTTGTCGAGCTTAATATTCACGTAATCGTACTTGCCTTTAAGTGCCGGTAAAGATGCTCTGTCGTGGCACGATTCATCGGCACAGACGGGCAGGGGGCGTTCGATTTCTGCGAGCATATCGTCTGATCCTGCAGGCAAAGGTTGTTCTACCAGTTCGACCCCAAGCCGTACTAAGTGCGGTGCCAGGTCTGCGTAGACATCGGCGCTCCAGCCTTCATTGGCATCGACAATAATTCGCGCCCGGGGTGCGCCGCGGCGTACTGCCTCTAAGCGAACCATGTCTTCGGCGGTACCCAGTTTTATTTTCAGTAGGGGGCGCGTTGCGTTTTTAGCTGCCTGTTTCTGCATTTTTTCCGGCGTATCGAGAGACAGTGTGTAGGCAGTAACTTCCGGTAAGGGGGCGGGTAACCTGGCTATTTCCCAGACGCGCTTACCGGCTTGTTTTGCTTCAAGATCCCATAGCGCACAATCGACAGCGTTTCTTGCCGCACCGGCAGGCAGTAGATTGTAGAGGCTCATGCGGGTCGGGTTGTCCGGTAGTGCTTCGATTTGTTCGGTAACGCTTTCCAGTGTTTCACCGTAGCGCGCGTACGGCACGCACTCACCGTGGCCAGTGACCCCCCGGTCGCTAATGCTGACGGTTAACACCTGTGCCTCGGTTCGCGACCCGCGCGAGATGGTAAAGACGGCGGCAAGCGGGAATACCTCTGTGCTGACAGTTATGTTCATTGTCGGTACTTATATATCCGCCAGTGCATCAACCAGCCGTCCGGCGCCGTTTCTTAGCGGGTCGACAGCGGGAAGCCCCATGCTTTCTTCCACTGCGGCAAGATAGTCAGCTGACGCCGCATCGCTCAGGTGCTGGGTATTCACTGAGATGCCTGCAACAACACAGTCGGGATTAGCGACCTGTGCCAGTGGCAGGGCGGTGTCACGCAGCAGTTCCAGTGTGGGTTGCTGATAGGTCGGCAAACCGCGCATGTGCTCACGCGTTGGTTCGTGTGCGAGTATCAGGGCATCAGGTTGTCCGCCGTGAATCAGCGCCAGCGTGACGCCGGAGTAAGACACATGGAACAAGCTGCCTTGCCCTTCGATATGATCCCAGTGATCCGGGTCGTTGTCAGGGGTTAAATATTCAATAGAACCCGCCATAAAATCTGCGATAACAGCATCGAGCGGGACACCGTCACCGGTGACCAGAATTCCGGTCTGTCCGGTGGCGCGAAAGGTAGATTTCATGCCGCGTTTCCGCATTTCCTGATCCATGGCCATCGCGGTGTACATTTTTCCTACCGAACAGTCGGTGCCGACTGCCAGGCAGCGCTTGCCGCTGCGCTTAACGCCGGTGGCAATCGGGTAGTCGACCGATGGTACGCGCACGTCGTGCAGAGTCTGGCCATTTGACTCGGCGGCTGCCACAAGGTCTGCCTCGTCGCGCAACAGGTTGTGCAGACCCGAAGCCAGGTCGAAACCCATGTTCAATGCCTCGATCAGAACCCCTTTCCATGCATCGGAAATGACCCCGCCGCGGTTTGCCACGCCGATCACCAGAGTCTTCGCGCCTGCGGCTTTAGCTTGCTCGAGCGACATGTCGGTGAGACCCAAATCGGTTCCACAGCCGTCAAGGCGCAACTGCCCAAGCGAGTTTTCCGGCCGCCAGTCCCTGATTCCGATTGCCACCTTGGCCGCCAGTAGGTCCGGGGCATCGCCTAAGAATAAAAGATATGGAGTTTTAACCATGGCTGCCTCAACGTTTTTTCAGGATAGTAAAGCATACATCGGGAGAATCTGCTGCATTGAAACAGACCTGTTTTGGTGCCGAGGCAGGTCATGGGCCTGTGCAGTTTGTCCGGGTAGATGCTAGCCGTGTCAGACCGGTCGTCATCACTAATGCGTCGAACACAATGCGGCCTGTCTCCGACCCGCTGGGCTAATGAGAAGAGTCGCCTCCGTGTTGATTTAGCTATGGCTGTACCCGTGTGTTTAATAGCGTTGTTAACGCAATGTGTTTAGGCAGGTACACAGACTCACTTCATGTTCGATTGCATCGGACTCTCGCAACTACGTTTCAGTAGCTTGTGAATAAACAGGTGCGGAAACTTTTACTGCACGCTGTGGCAGTGGCGTGAGTCAGCCGGTTTCCGCGGAGAGAATTCGTTTCGTTTCAGCGTTAACAGTACTTTCGGAATTATAAAGCGCTACTGCAGTTGCCGCAGTTGCGATCGCAACAAATACAATAAGCGCCAGTCTAAACGTATTGCCTTCAGTGTTTTTTTGTTGAAAAAATCCGTCGATCAATGAGACTAACAAAATAATACAAATAAAAAGTACAGCGATGCCCACCAGCCACATAATTCCCTGCATACAAAATCCATTCTTCCAGTTATAAATAAAGTTCAATATCGTGACATCGAACTATCACACTCTTAACAAGCCATAGCCCACGTTTCGACGAGTTACAATCTTCCACCCGTAACTTCCGTCAAGTGCAAGTAGTTGTCTGACAGTACAAATTTGTGTTTCTACACGGCGCGTAACCCCGTTTGCGCAGTGTGCTCCC